>JAYVMK010000026.1:0-3279 GCA_043758995.1 Lichenibacterium sp.
AATCTCGTGCGCGGCAACGAGCGCGGCGCGGCGGGCGGCGGCATCCCGACCCACCTCGACAGCCTCTATGACGTCCGCCTGCGCGGCCGCCTCGGTTACGAGTTCGGCTGGTTCATGCCCTTCGTCGCGGGCGGCGCCGTGATCAACGAGAGCTACCAGTCGACCGAAGCTCCGCTCAACGCCTCCGGCTCGAACAAGCAGTCGACCGGCTACACGATCGGCGCCGGCGTCGACGTCAAGCTGAACCCCGCCGGCTATCTCGGCCTGCAGAACAGCTTCCTGGCCAGCCTGCTCGGCCCGCTGGTCCTGCGCGTCGAGTACCTGCACGATAGCCTGCCGACCTCGACCTACAGCTTCGCGGGCAACAACTTCCGCACGCATTCGGACAGCGACATCGTCCGGGCCGCCATCATCCAGCGCTTCGGCGACAATGCTCCGCGTCCCTACGTCGACGCCGCCACGCATCAGGTCAACTGGGCCGGCGGTTACGGCGGTATCTTCGGCGGTGGCGGCTTCATCACCCCCGAGACCAAGAACCTGCTGACGGGCGGCAAGACCAAGTTCGACACCTCCGGTGGTCAGGGCGGTCTCTACACCGGCACGAACTTCATCTTCCGCGACCATTACATGCTCGGCTTCGAAGGCTCGACAGCCTACACCGACATCGAGGGCAAGGGCACGAGCCCGAACGGCCCGGTGTCGTTCCGCAACTACATCAACGCCGATCTTCGCGCTCGCGCCGGTTACGCCTGGGGTTCCTACCTCCCCTTCGTCTCGGCCGGCTTTGCTTATGGCCGCAGCGAGCAGATCCAGACCGTCACGGGCTCGCAGTTGGGCCGCGTCAACAACGAGGCCATCGAGGCCGGCGCCGGCATCGACTATCGCATCTCCGAGCGGATCTCGGTGCGCGGCGAATATCTCCACGAGTTCGGCATCAACGACAAGGTCGTGAACCTGAACAACACCAACATCGCCAAGCAGTCGATCGACGGGGATTTCTTCCGCGTCGGCGCCGCATACCACTTCGAGTAGAACGAAAGGCGGCCACCGCGGCCGCAGCCTTTAAACTTCCCCTGCAATCAATCGTCCCGCTTTCGCACTGCGAAAGCGGGATTTTTTGTGCCTGAAGACGGGAGAAAGCTGCCGCGGGTCACCGGCGTCCCTGTATCGGTCTGTCGCCGACCCACCGGCCCGAAGCCGGTGCCCGCCCGACGGCTCAAGACGAAGCTTTGCACCGACGAGAGCATGACGGCCTCCGAATTTATTAAGGCTGACAAAGCAATGTAGGGTCTGGCGCCGTCCTCATTGGCCTGCGCAGTTTGGCGTGCAGGTCACGCAACTTTTGCGCAACTTGACCCGTATGAAAGAAAGAGATCACAGTGCTTGATTGTGGCGTTGCTGATCAGCGCCGGAGACAATTCCGGCCCGCATCATGCGTCTCTATCATAGGCTAAGAGCAGACTTCTTAGCGCAGTTGGTTACCTTGACCTTGACTGTCGGCGGCAGCGCCCGATCATATCGTCAAGGGAGACGACACCATGCCGCGCTATTTCTTCGACATCCACAACGCTGGAGACTTCACCCCGGACAAGTACGGGATCGATCTCGATGACGACGAAGAGGCGCGCAGTCAGGCCATCAGCCTTCTTCCGGAAATGGCAAGGGAAGAGCTTCCCGACGGCGACCAGCATGAGTTCGCCGTCAAAGCCCGCAACGAGGAAGGCACGGTCGTCTACGAGGCCAGCCTGACACTGAACGGCAGATGGCGACCGGACCAGCAATAATCACGGACGCGAACCAAGGGGAACCACTTCCAGCGGATAATCGGCCTCGATGACATAGGGGCCGCCTCCGACCGAGTCACGGGCCGAGTAGAGCACGAAGGCCTCGGCTTCGAAGTGCCGCGACAGAAAACCCCGCGTTCCAAGATAATGAGCGACGGCGGTTGGCGACGCGTTACGCATCCGGGCCAGCGTCACATGTGGGGTGAAGCGGCGGGGCTCGGGCGGGAGGCCGACTCGCCGCAGCAACCGCTCCTGCTCGGCCTGAAGGTCCATGAGGGCGGACGAAGGCTGGACCTTGGCAACGATGGCCCGCGGCTTGTCACCGCCGAAGAAATCGAGCCCTTCCAGTCGCACCGTAAAGGACGGCCGGCGGATCCCGCTCAAGACCTCATCGACCTCTTGGGCCGTTCCACCGTCGATGTCGCCGATGAAGCGCAGCGTCAGGTGATAGTCGGCGGCGTCGATCCAGCGCGCACCCGTCAGGCCGCCCCGCATCAGCGTCAACTCGCTGGCGAGATCGGGCGGAATCACAAGGCCCGTGAACAAACGGGGCATGGGTGAACTCCTCGATTCGCAATGCGATGCGCCCCAGCCTAGGCCAGGATCGCCAGACGACAAACGTCCGACGGCCCGCCTCGATCCGATACGCCCGCTCGGTCGGAGCGCGATCGACCATGGACCTCGACCGTCTGTGAGACGCCACGGATGTTTTCAGGCCTAGATGTCCAAGGTGACAATTCCCTCCGGCATGATCCTGCTCTAGAGGTGGGGCCTCACCGAGGGATGTGCGATGCCGGAGCCGAGCGACCAGTTCAAACGCGCTCCAAAGCGAAAAGCCGCCAAGGGCAAGCACGTCTCCATGTCCGCCGAGGACAAGGCGGCCTATGCCAAGCTGATCGAGGAGAGGGTCGCGCGCGAGCAGGCCTATGGCCGCCATCTTCCCGGAACCGACAAGCCGCGCTGACGCGACGGACCGAGGTTCGTCGATCGGCGCAAAAAGGGCGCCCCTTACGGGACGCCCTCGATAGTGACCAATTGCCCGAGGCAGGACCGCTCAGGCGGCCTTCGATTCTACGACCTTCGGTACGCGGGCATTCGTGCCGATGGCGATCTGCCGGGGCTTTTGAGCCTCCGGGATCTCGCGGACGAGATCGACGTGGAGCAGCCCATGCTCCAATGCGGCGCCCGTCACCTGGACGTGGTCGGCCAGCTGGAACCGGCGCTCGAAGGCCCGGGCCGCGATCCCCTGATAGAGAACCTCTGTCTTGCCGGCCTCGGGAGCCTCATTCTTGCGGGATCCGCGAATGAGCAGCACGTTCTCACGTGTCTCGATCGAGAGATCGTCCTCGGCAAAGCCGGCAACCGCCACCGAGATCCGGTAGGCGTTCTCTCCGGTGCGTTCGATGTTGTAGGGCGGATAGGTCTGAGCCGTCGCGTCGACCCCCGACATCTGGTCGAGGATCGTGAAGAGACGGTCGAAGCCGACGGTGGAACG
>JAYVMK010000027.1:0-3910 GCA_043758995.1 Lichenibacterium sp.
ATGGGGCGGGGTAGAGGTCAAACGTGCCAGACAGATTGAGACCCGCGACCCCCCGCGGCACGGCCAATGGCGACGACGAGGCCGAGCGGTCGTTTGCCCGCTGCGCCAGCCTGCTGCGCGCGGGCGACCCCAAAGCCTCGGCGACGCTGTCCCGCTGTATCGAGCGCCACCCCGACCATGCCGGCGGGTGGCGGCTGCTCGGCGATACTCTGGCGGACCTCAAGAAGTTCGAGGCCGCCCTGGTGTGTTACGAACGGTCGCGGCGCGGCGCGCCGACGCGCGATGCCGCCCTCAGGGTCGGCACGACGCTGCAGGCGCTTGGACGGGCCCGCGCGGCCCGGATCGCCTTTGCCGAAGCGGCAGCCCTCGATCCGGCCTCGGTGCGAGCCCGGTTTCTCGAAGGTGTCGCGGCTCAGGATGCAGGGGATTTCGCTGGCGCCGCAGAGGCTTACGCAAACACTCTCGCGCTCGATGCAAGCCTGGGCGAGGCGGCGTTCAACCTCGCGACGGTTCGCCAGGAGCTCGGCGATCTCGACGGCGCGTGTCGCGCTTATGCGACCGCGGCCCGGCTGCGCCCGGACGGGTTCGGTCGCGCCGCACAGGCATTGAGCGCGGCCTCGACGGGGGAGCTATGGCTCGATCTCGGTGCTCTGCGTCGCCGCCTCGACGGGCTGCCTGCCTGAGCGGCCGCGTCGGGCGCGGTAGCGGCGGCGGTAGGTGCCGGGCGTCGACAGCAGCGCGTGAGCGGTCCCCTCGTAGCGGTCGAGGCCGGCGGGATCGAGCGTGCCGATCTCGAGGTCGAGCAGCTCGCGCGGCACGGGAAAGCATTGCGCCACCGGCGTTCCGCGCGGCAGCACGCCCTCGAAGCCAGGATCGATCCATTGCGCCGGGAACAGGATGCCGACCTCGCTGAAGCGGTCGGCGTCGACGAGCCCGGTCAGCAGGCGGAACGGCAGGTCCTCGCGGTTCACCGGATGGGTGGCGAAGAGCGACCAGCCCGGTTCGAGCTCCACGGTCCAGAAGCTATTGAACTTCACGATGGCGCGATCGGTCCGGTGGAACGGCGATCCCTCGACCTGTGCGGGCGCGTGAAACGACAGCGGCGAGCGCGGATGCGTCGGCACCGAGGGTGACGGCAGGTCCCAATGCCAGGACAGCCGGCCGCCCTCGACCCGCACGTCGCAGGGCAGGGGAATGACGAAGCCGTGCGCCATAGCGTCGACGAAGGGCGGGCATTGCTTGACGGTGCGGACGGGGCCGCCGTGCAGTTCGGATGCGGCCTGCGCCGGCATGGTCCGCAGCCAATCGGGCAGGGCCGCACGCGCCGCGACTGGCGGCGGAATATGGCCGATCAGCGCCGGATCGCAGCGGAAGCGGATCCTCATCGCCGGGGCATGTTGGCGCGGCGCAAAGGCTGATCGTCCACCATGACGTTGCGACTCTTGAATTCGGACGGGCTGGCGAAGGTGAGGTATTCCATAAGCGCCGGATTGTCCTCGGCGCCGGGAAACCACGGCAGCGCCAGATACCGATCTCGGTTGCCGATCCAGGGCGGCGCCGACTCGGGCGCCCAGCGCTTGAAAAGGTACTCGGCTATCCCGCCCAGCAGTGCATCACGTTGTGCGCCTAGTGGCGGAGGCTCTTCGGCCAACATAACGGCGCGGGCCGATGCATTGTCGGCGGCATAGAAGGCATGGAGAAAGTCACCTAGAGCCTTGTCCCATGGCTCACCGTCGCAGAAGCGGCGGCAAGCTTCAGCGACCGTAGCGGGGCGCATCGCTCTCTCCTTCTGGCGCTTGGCCCAGATGCCGAAGAAGGAATCTCTGCTTTCCTCCATCGGCTGCGCTGACCGGGAAGTAGCGGCGTAATATCTCCATCGCACCCTCCGTATCGACCGCCAGCGAGGCCATCAAGCCGCGGATATCGGCGGCTTCGCGCTCTCCCTTGACGGCATCGAGGATCCGCATTGCCTTCAGCTTAAGTGCGAGCAGATAGGGTGCCGTCGGAACTACAATATCGAGCCCGGGTGCGCCGTCTTGCGGAAAGGAGCCGAACTCGATGTGGTCCGCTGCACGATCAGCGAGTGGGCTCAGATGAAAGGTCACGGCCTCGTTGAGCCAGTCCTTCGCCCAGCGGTTCTGCTCCGCGATGCTCTTCACCGTTTCAACGAGCCAGTCTGGCCAGGGCGCCTCGATTTCGGCGATGTCGACGTCCTCTGTGGCAAAGCGGAAATTACTGGCCAGCATCATGGCGGCTCCGCCGTAGACCGCGAGTTCGAGGCGCGTGCCGTTGGCCAACGCGGCCTCTCCGATGGCGTTGAAGGCCGCGATCAGTCCTGCCCGGTCGAAAATGTGCGGTGTCGACACAGCCAAGCTCCTCCAAGAGGACGGTGAATGCGCCCAGGGTTGTCCCCTGACGCGGTAACGCGATCCAGGGGTGCGCTGCCCGTGATCGGGAATACGCTATCCCGCGGAAGGGTGAACCTATCGAACCTCGACTCGCCGGGCTGGAAAGGCGAGCCACGCCCCGCGGCGAATGCGCAAAGCCGTCGACACTGCGGCGAGCGTTGATCTAGCCTACGAGGCCGGCTCTTCGAGGATAGCTTCACCCGGCGAGCCAGGCGGGCGGCGCGATCGGCAGCGCGCCGCGACAGGCTGCCTCGACGCAGTCGTCGAGCCCGGCGAAGCGAACCTGCCGGCCGACCAGTCCGGGGCCGTAATGGGCATATTTGCCGGAATTGGTCATGAGGCGCCGAGCCGTCGGCGGGATGATCGGCTCGCCGATCATGCACCAGCAGGTGTCGGTCAGGAACTCCACGCCGAAGGCCCGAAGATCGCAGGCGAGTCCGTCGGCTTCGGCCTTGGCCAGGGTTTCGCGTCCGCAGGTGACCGTGATGGCCGTCCTCGGCGACTTGCGTCTGCCCTCACATAAATCGGCGAGCCGTAGGAGTTCGGCGGACGACAGGTGCGGGCTGCCGAGGCAGACGAGGTCGACCTCGGGCTCCAACGTCGTGTTGAACTGCCGCCAGACCGCCAGGAGGTCGGCCCGGCTGACACGTCCTATGGGCAGGCCATCGGGGCGACCGAGCGTGTCGGCCTCCGGCGTGAGGCCGATCAGATGGAACATGGCCGCAGAGGCCGTCGTGGCGAAGGCCGCCCCGAACGCCTTCAGGTCGTCGGCGTTCGGGGACATCCTTTCGAGACCTGAAACGACCGGGATGTGGTCGCGGGCGAGAGCCCCGATCCGGTAGCCCAGAAGCGCGAAGAGGCCCTCGTCTCCGGGGTCGAACGGATCAACCGTCACGTGGAGCGTGGCGCGCCGGTTCGCCTCGACCATGCAGCCCGACAGACGCGCCCGACCTGTCAGCGCGATGCAGAGATCGAGCAGATCCGGGGTCTTGTCGGTCCGGGCCCCGAGCACGCTGTTGGCAAAGACGACGGCGTTCGACTCCGACCAGGCGATCATCTCGCCTCGCGCGGGCGGCGCCTCGAGCACATAGGGTGCGCAGGTGAAGGTCGCTCGTGCCCCCATCGAAACGTAGGCCTGGGCGAGGGCACTGGCCGGTTCGCCGAGCGCGTGATCGATCCCCTGGCTACGCCAGCGCCGCTCATCGACCGAGATGGCGTTGAGCGTCGTCGGCACGACGACCCGTCCACCGGCGTCGCGCATCTCTTCGGCGAAGCGAAGCCCGGCCGGTCCCGTGTAGATACAGCCGTCGATATGCACCCTCGTGACGTCGCACAGGGCCGTGGCGCCGGATAAAGCGGCAGACCTCACAACGATCCGCATGGCGATGCGGGCCGCCTCGCCGGCTTCGCCTGCCAGCATGGCGCGGTCCCCCTCGGTCAGAATATCGGCCGGCAGGACCGGCCAGGAAGCCGGCGCCGCGTCGATCCCTGTCGCCGGGAAC
>JAYVMK010000028.1:0-6873 GCA_043758995.1 Lichenibacterium sp.
AGCATGTTGGCCGAAACAGGCGGGCGTCGGCGTCCGGCAAAGAGGCTCAGGCCAGCACCAACATGCTTTATGTTGCGCTGCACAATTATATTGCAACGCAACACACCTTGAGGTAGGAGAACCGCGCGGTCGGTGCCTGGATTTCAGCCTCTTCCGCCCGGCGATCCCGCAGAGCGATTGCCGCGACGCCTCAATCAGCAGGAGAGAACGCGATGCCCACGCCCTCATACGAGATCCCGACCGACATGCGCGACATGGCCGAAAAGAGCGTCGATCAGGCCAGCCGTGCCTTCGACGGCTTCATCAGCGCCGCTCAGAAGGCCGCCGGGCAGGCCGACACGACGGCCGCCACGGTCCAGACCAACGCCAAATCCATCGGCACCAAGGCCATGGGGTTCGCCGAGGTCAATGTTCGTAGCGCCTTCGAACTGGCCCGCAAGCTCGTCCGCGCCAAGGACCTTCAGGAGGTTCTGGCTCTGCAGACGGATTATGCCAAGACCCAGATGACCACCATCCAGGAGCAGGCGAAGGAGCTCGGCTCCATCGTGCAGACGACCGCTCAGGGCGTCGCCCAGTCGGCCTCGGCCTCGGTGAAGTCCGCCGCCGAGCAGGCGACGAACCACAACCAGGGGTAAGCCTGGCATCGGCCGGCGCGGCCGTCCGACAGGACGACGCGCCGGCTCCGAGCAAGAGTGGCCTCGGTGATAAGGTGCCGCTTCGGCGGCCCGCTCCGACGAGCCGCCTTTGATGACACGCTGGAGCGCGCACCATGCCGCCCGACAAGACTTTCAAGAAAACCTCGCCCGCACAGACGTCCAAGCGGAAGACCAAACAACAGACGCATTCGAACCTGTCTCGTCAGGACCATGAGGCTTCGGCCGAAGGGAGATCCACGATGCATTCGGACCCGTTTCCTCATCACTCCGCCGGCAACCCGCGGGACGGTATCGCTCCGATCCAGCCGGTCACGGCCGAGACGCTCGACGAAGCCGCTCACAAGGCCGCGGAGCTCGCCGACAGCGTGGCGCATCACGCGATCGCATCGACGGAGAGCGGCGACGGTCCGCCGCCGGATCAGGCGTCCGTGATCGGGGCCGATGCCGTCGAACCGGTTCGCGACGCTCCGGAGATCGTGACGGCCGTTGTCACGGAGGTGCGGAGAGATACGTCCCCTGCGTCCTCGGACGAACCCGCCCTGCGCGACGAGACCGTATCACGGCCGGCATCGGACGATCGTAACGGTCCAGCGGCGACGCTGGCCCGGTACAACGACAAGGTTGTGGAAATCATGCAGAGCAACATCGCCGCCACGACGGCGCTGCTCTCCGCCCTGAGCCAGGCCAAATCCCTGCCCGAAGCGGTCGCCATCAACACCGACCATATGCGGCGTCAGCTCGACGCCATGACGTCCCAGAGCCGGGAACTCGCGAGCCTTGCCCAGAGGCTCGGCCTCGATGCTCTGAAACCCCTCGCCGGCATCCTCCAGCGCGGACGCTGACCGCGGAGGTGGCGAAGCTTTGCCGCCACGTCCCGAGGGGTTGATTTCGGCCCCGTTTGCTTTTATCGCTCTGCTTCTCACGCGAGACGTGCCGCCATAGCTCAGCTGGTTAGAGCGCTAGATTGTGGATCTAGAGGTCCCCCGTTCGAACCGGGGTGGTGGTACCATTTCTCCTGACAGGTCCGATCCTGTCGTCGGCGTCGAGATCGCATCTCCGGCCGCGCGCGCAGTTTTTCAGGATCCGCCGAGCTGTCCGTCGAGGAATGATGGCCTGTCGGTGGCACTCGAACAAACACCCGACGGTAGGGATGCGGAGACCAGCCTGATCGGGTAACAGGGAGGAGTGTCGCTGGGCGTGCCGGTCGGACCGCCGAACTCGCAAATCACGAAGGACGATGTTGGCGCGATGAGCCGTTTCCAGCCCCGACCCGGGGGCGAACCCGAAGCGCCCATGTCCGTGACGACACTCATCGATGCCTTCCCGTGGCAGGAGACCCCGCTCGGTGCCCGTGGTGATTGGCCCGAGCGCATGCGTGGTGCCGTCGATGTCATGCTGATGTCCCCGGCTCCGATGGTGAGCTTCTGGGGTGTCGCCGGGACGGCCATCTTCAACGACGCTTTCGCGGCCCTGCTGCCCTCCGGCGGGACCGGCCATCTCGGCCGCACCTTGCGGCAGGGCTGGTCCGAGTACGAGCCTCTCGTCGCAGCCGCCCGGAAAGGGCTCGGCCCGGCACCGGGCGAAGCTCGCGCCATCGTCCTGGGCCCGGAATTCTGGCCCGATCTCGATGCCCGTCTCTTCGGCGCCGACCTCGGCGAGCACGCCGGTGTCCTGGTGACGGCGACGTTGCGCGATCAGGCCGGCGGGACGTCCGGCCCCGGTCCCTCAGCGCCGCCGGCCAGTTGGACGGCCGATCGCAGCGGGACGCTCACGGATTTCAGCCCGCGCTGGTTCGCCCTCACCGGCCTGTCCGAGGCGGAGGCGAGCGGGCAAGCCTGGCGGGGCGTCATTCATCCCGAGGACCTCGATCGCACGATCGCCACCTGGTCGGGCGCCCTGGCCTCAGGCCGAAGCTTCGACGTCGAACATCGCGTTCGGACCGGGGATGGCTCCTATCGCTGGATGCGGTCGCGCGCCGAGCCGCGACGCGACCAGACGGGGCAGCCGGTCACCTGGCAAGGCCGCACGGAACCGCTCGACTGGCGGCGCGTGGTGGAGAACCGGCAGGCTTTGCTACTCGCCCTCGCGGACAAGTTTCGCGCCGCGACCGAGCGGCAGGACATCGTGGCCACCGCCACGGAATCCCTCGGGCGCGAAATCGGCGCGAGCCGCGTCATCTATGCCGAGATCGATCTCGCCCATCACGAAGCGACTCTCGAAGCGCAATGGCGCCGCGACACCGCGGGCGAGATGCCTGAATCCCGAAGCCTGCCGCTCGATGGCCTGACGTTCGGACGCCGCGCCGAGTTCGAAGCCGGCATGACCGTCATGGCCTCGGATCAAAGCTCGGGTTCGGGCCTCGCCATTCCGCTGATCCGCGACGGGCGGCTGCGCGCCCTCTTCCAGGTCACGGCCGATGGCGCCCGCTCCTGGCTGCCCGAGGAAGTGGCGCTCGTCGAGGATGTGGCCACCCGCAGTTGGGATGCCCTCGAGCGGATCGGCGCGGCCGCGATCCTGCGACGCAATCAGGCGCGACAGAGCTTCCTCCTCGTGTTGGGCGACCGCCTGCGCGAGGCGGTCGACGCTGCCGAGATCACGGAAACCACCGCCGAGGCGCTGGGGCGGCAGTTGCATGTCGTGCGTGCCGGCTACGGGGAAGCGGCGAACGACGGCGAGATGCTGGTCTTCGACACAGGCTGGTCGGACGGCAGCGTTCCGCCCCTGACCGGCAGCTTCCGCTTCTCCGCTCTGGGCAGCACGCATGTCGACGAGTTGCGGCGCGGTCTCACCACGGTCTTCGAAGGGGATGCCTCCGACGAGGACGCACTGGTGGCAGGACTCGGCACCGTGATGGCGGTACCGCTGATCCGGGATGGGCGCCTGCGCGCCGTCCTGACGGCGGGTCGTCGCGACCGTCACCGCTGGACCGCGGAGGAAATCGCTCTCGTCGGCGAAGTCGCGGCCCGCATGTGGGAGGCTTTGGAACGCGCCCGTGCCGAGGCGGCGCTCCTCGACCTCAATGCCACGCTGGAAAGCCGGGTCGTGCAGCGCACCGCGGAGCTTGCCTCGAGCGAGGCGAGGTTCCGCATCCTGTTCGAGAATGCCCCGGCTGCCATTAGTTTGATCCGAGTCGGCCCCGAGGGCCGCGCCGTCTACGAAGCCGCCAATGCCGCCGCGGAAGCCTTTCTGGGGCTGCCCGTCGCGACGATCCTCGGGCGGGATGTCGCCCAGGTGGCGAGGCCCGGCGATCCGCTGCTCGAGCGAGCGCTCGAATGCGCCGCCACCGGTATGCTCGTTCAATACGAGACCAGCGTCGAAGTGGAAGGTGAGATCCGCACGGCGGAGAGCGTGCTGGCGCCGCTGGCCATCGACACCGGCGAGGGTCAGATGCTGATCGGCATCTCGCGCGATATCACGGCACAGCGCAACGTCGAGGAACAGCTGCGTCAGGCCCAGAAAATGGAGGCCATCGGCCAGCTCACCGGCGGCATCGCACATGATTTCAATAATCTGCTGACCGGCATCATCGGGTCGCTGGCCATGATGCAGAAGCGGCTCGCCCAGGGGCGCACCGACACGCTGGAACGCTACGCGGGCCTGGCGATGTCCTCCGCCAACCGGGCCGCCGCGCTGACTCACCGGCTTCTCGCCTTCTCGCGCCGCCAGCCGCTCGAAGCCAAGGCTGTGGATACGAACGCGCTCGTAGCCTCCATGGACGAGCTGCTGCGCCGCACCATCGGTGAGAGCATCGTTCTCCAGAGCGTCGAGACGCCGGGTCTGTGGCTGACGCTTTGCGATCCGCACCAGCTCGAGAATGCGCTGCTCAACCTCGCCATCAATGCGCGCGACGCCATGGCGGATGGGGGTCGGCTGACGATCGAGACCGCCAATGCAACGCTCGACGACGCCTATGTGGCCCGCGAGCCCGACGTGTCACCGGGGGATTATGTCGTTCTGTCGGTCACCGACACGGGCACCGGCATGCCGCCCGACGTGATGGCCCGGGCTTTCGATCCGTTCTTCACCACCAAGCCCATCGGCCAGGGCACCGGCCTTGGCCTGTCCATGATCTACGGTTTCGTCAAGCAATCGGACGGTCACATCAAGATCTATTCGGAGCCGGGCCTCGGCACGAGCATCAAGATCTTCCTGCCGCGCTACAACGGTGTCGGCGAGACGCCGACTTCGGACGTCGGTGAGGCGCCACCCCGCGCCGAGATCGGCGACACCGTCCTGGTGGTCGAGGACGACATCACGGTGCGCGACCTCGTGCTCGAAGTGTTGCGCGACCTCGGTTACACGGCGCTCCAAGCTGAAGACGGTCCAGGGGGACTGGCGATCCTGGCGACCGGCCGTCGCGTCGACCTTCTCGTCACCGATGTCGGCCTGCCGGGCATGAACGGGCGGCAGTTGGCCGATCAGGCGCGCCTCAGCCGCCCCGAGCTCAAAGTGCTGTTTATCACGGGCTATGCGGAGAATGCGGCTTTCGGCAACGGGCACTTGCATCCCGACATGCAGATGATGACCAAGCCCTTCGCCGTCGACGCCTTGGCGAAGCGCATCCGCAGCATGATCCAGCAACGCTGAGCGGCACGCGGTGCCGATGGTCCTGCCATCCATGTCCCGGAGCGACACGGACCTCGGTTCCTGATCGGAACGCCATCGTTAATCTTTCGTCGCCAAGGTCGCGACATTCCGGTCCTACTCGAGGTCCGCTATGGTTGGCATGAGCGACGATGGCATGATGACGCGAGAGATCGGCAATCTTCGGTTCCTCATCGAGCAGCAACTGCGGCTCATCGAAGAGCTCGATCAGCGCGGCATCGACGGCCGTTCCGCCCAGGACCTCTTGCGTCGGCTGATGCGCCGCGACGAAGAATTGCGATTTCGACTCTCCGGCGAAGAACCCCGCCGCGTAGCCTGACGGACGTCGCGCCTGAAGGTCCGCTCCGGTGTGAAAGCGATCCGGCCCCGCCTATATGAGCGGCGTCGTTCATCAGCCGGAATTGCTTCATGACCAAGCCGCTCGTCGTCACCATCCCGCATCAGCTTGGCGCCGTGGAGGCGCAACGCCGGCTGCAGACCGGGATCGAGCAGCTGAAGGAGCAATATGCCGGCAAGTTCGCAGTGTTGGACAACCACTGGACCGGCCCGCATCTCGACTTCCGCGTCAGCGCCATCGGCCAGACTGTCTCGGGCACGCTGGATGTCGCGGAGGACAACGTGACCCTGGCGTTGACCCTGCCCTGGGTCCTCGCCGTGCTGGCTCAGAAGGCCCAGAACCTGATCCAGTCGAAGGGCCAGCTTCTGCTCGAGAAGAAGTGAGGCCGCTCCGCCTCGAGGAACGACGGGGCGGGCTCTCGCAACCTGACCGATTCCCATTGCGAACGGGTGCAACCCTGGCACCGTCTTTGCGGCTCCCGCTGTGTCGACCCGCAGCCAGGAGCCGAGTCCCATGGATTGGCAGACCGAATGGACCAAAACGCAACAGGAACTGTCCGCCGCGTCCCGGAATGAACATTGGTGGAAGAGCCTGTCGGAGGACCGCCGCTCCATCCTGGGGCGCGCTGAATATCGCAAGCAGTGCCGGCTCGCCCGCCAGCGGTTGAAGTTGGCCGACGAGCGCTGCCGCACCCTGATCCGCGCCAAACGCGAGTCTCTGCACTGAGGACGTGCAGGGTTCGACCGCGACGCCGGAGCGGCCGATGTCCGCGCGGCGCGGTCTTTACTGCGACGGCACGGGGTCAGGCACGAGGCGGCGCAGTTCCTCGCGGAGTTGGTCAAGCCTGATATTGCCCTTCTGCAAGACGCGGTCGACCTTACCGTCGAGATCGGCGCGTTCGGCGCGCGTCACTTCCTGAGCGGTCAGCACGACGACGTGGACATGCGCGGCATCGGGCCGGGCCCTCAACGCGTGCAGGAACGCGAACCCGTCCATCACCGGCATTCGGAGATCGAGGATGATAAGATCCGGCAGGGCCCGGTCGATCTTCTCGAGAGCGTCCCGGCCATTCACCGCCACGTCGGTGGTCCAGCCGTCGCGGGCCAGCATGGCGCCGACCCAGCCCCGCGCATCGGGCTCGTCGTCGACCACCAGCACGCGTCGGCCGCCTGCGGCGCCGTCCTCGAACCGCTCCAGCAACCGCTTCAACTGCGACCAGTCGATCGGCTTGACCAGATAATCGTTAGCGCCTCTGGCGAAGCCGACGCTGCGCTC
>JAYVMK010000029.1:0-10257 GCA_043758995.1 Lichenibacterium sp.
CCAATCAGCTTGACGGCCTCATCGAGCGCCTCCTGCCTCCTGCCCGTGATGAAGACGTAAGCTCCTTGTTCGACGAAGCGTCTGGCGGTCGCCAGCGCCATGCCGCTCGATCCACCCGTGATGACCGCAACTTTACCCTCAAGCTTGCCCATGGATTCTCCTTAGAGGCTCCGACTTCGGTGGCTCGGTAAGGCCCCGAGGACTTCGAGATGGGTCGGCCGGGCTAGGCCATTCAGTCAGGACGAGCGCACATCGGTGCTGCAGAAACGATCCGGATGGACGACTGGCGTCCGCCGCAGGGATCGGTGTCCCTCGATCGACCTGGGCGGTCGTCAATACGGCCGCGTTAAGCGCCCGCTCTGCTGGTCGTTGTGTTAGATGCGAGCTTGGGGGTTGGCACGCCGTGCGGTGCCGGATTGCACCATGATCGACTGGGATGACGTTCGATACTTTCTGGCCGTCGCGCGGGAAGGATCGGTGCGGGCCGCCGCCGGGCGCCTCGGGGTGAACCACTCGACCGTGCTGCGACGCATTGCCCAACTCGAGGAGCGCCTAGGCGCCCACATGTTCGAGAAGCTGCCTGCGGGTTACCGCCTGACGGCAGCAGGCGAGGAGGTCCTCGAACTCGCGAACCAGATGGAAGCCTCGTCGAATCAATTGGAGACGCGCGTCTTTGGGCGCGACCAGAGCGTGCGCGGGCTTCTGCGGGTGACGCTGGCTCCGACTCTCGCGACACATTTGCTCATGCCGGACTTGACCGCCTTCGCGCGACTACATCCGGACATCGAGATGGACATTTCGTCGTCGGGCGAGTTGGCCAACCTGACCAACCGAGATGCCGATGTCGCCATTCGCGTCGTCTACGATCGCAAGACCCTTCCCCTCAATCTTCATGGCCTGAAAGGACCGGAGCTGTTCGGTGGAGTCTACATGTCCGGCGCCCGACTGGCCGCGTGGCGTGCGGGCGCTCCTGAGCCTATCCGGTGGATCGTCATCAGTGCTCATGGAGTCTCCGACTGGGCCAGCGAGGGTGAGGTTCGGACCGCCGGCGCTCCGTTCAGGACGTCCGACGCCGAGGCGCAGATCGTTGCCGTCCGGCAAGGGCTCGGGATGACGACCCTGCCGTGCTTCGTGGGCGATGCCGACCCCCTGCTGGTGAGGGTTCCGGGCACCGATCTGCACATGCACGGCACGCTCTGGCTTCTCACCCAGGGAGAGACACGCAAGACCAAACGCGTGCGACTCTTCACGGAGTTCGTATCCCGCAGGCTCCAGGCCTACGCTCCTCTTCTCATCGGGCGGTCCGTGTCGCGCGATTGACGCCCGGTATGTCGCCTCTGGCGCTCGCCGCGCACCCGTCTGAAATTGCACCGGGTTTGGTGAGTGCCCTCAGGGGTTTACCAAACGGCCGCAGCCGATGACGATGTGCGAAGACGTCGTCGATTGCGAGGATGTGGCCGATCGCCGTGACGACGCGGCGCGCACAGGCTTGGACGTCGATCGGACCGAAATCGCCTGCGCGTGGCTCACGTTCCAGCGCCATCGTGGTTGGTCGCCCATCGCATGAAGGCAGCTGGCCACATCGGCGTAGTCGTACCGGGCGCGGGCGAGAAAGAGATCGACCTCGTACTTTGCCCTTGGGGACCGGGTTTGCCGTACAAGGTCGACGTTTATGATTCGAGTGGGCGCCTGCCACGCAATCAACTGTCCTGGCCCGTCGCCAAGGGTAACACATGATCGAAGCCCGTGTCGGAGCTTGCATTTCAAGAAGTGGGCTCGATGCACTCCTCCGATGAGGCGGCACGGACCGCCGGGTCCACCCCGACCCGGAACGCTGCCCTAAGGGTCGGTACCGCCGGCTGGTCGGTGCCGTCCGCGCTGGGCGATCGCTTTCCGACAGACGGCACGCACCTTCAGCGCTATGCGACACGCTTCCCCGCCGTCGAGATCAACTCGAGCTTCTACCGGGCTCACCGCCGCACCACCTATGTTCGCTGGGCCGAGAGCGTACCGGACGATTTCCGCTTTGCCGTGAAGCTCCCGAAGACGATCACGCACGAGCGTCGGCTGCAGGACTGCGCTGATCTCGTCGCGGGTTTCGCCGAAGAGGTCGGTGGACTCGGCCACAAGCGCGGGCCCGTGCTGGTGCAATTACCGCCGAGCTTTGCCTATCCCGGCGAGGCCGCGGACGTCTTCTTCGCCGGGCTGGGAGCGGTGCTCGGCGGACCCATCGCCTGCGAGCCGCGGCATCCGACTTGGTTCACGCCCGCGGCCGACGCCATGCTGGCGCGGCAACGCGTGGCTCGCGTGGCTGCCGACCCCGCGCCGGCCGCAGGCGCGGAGCGGCCGGGAGGATGGGGCGGGCTCGCCTATATCCGCCTGCATGGCTCGCCCCGGATCTACTGGTCGGCCTATGACGACGCCGCGGTCAGCGGCCACGCCCACGAGGCGCAGGCCCTGGCGGCCGCCGGCGCCGAGACCTGGGTGATCTACGACAATACGGCGGCCGGTGCCGCAGCCAAGGATGCGTTGACCTTCGCGTCGCACCTTCGTCCGCGGTGAGGGCTGCCTTTTTTTTACATGCCGCCCGAAACCACCAGCGTCTCGCCCGTTACCCATCGCGAATCGTCGGAGGCCAGGAAGACCGCGACCGGGCTGATGTCATCGGGTTGCCCGGCGCGGCCCAGAGGCGTCTGCAGAACGGCCTGACGCTCGAAGTCGCCACCGGCGATGCCGGCCGTGTGCGTACCCTCGGTGATCACGATGCCCGGATTGATGGCGTTGACCCTGATGTTCCGCGGACCGAGCTCCTTGGCCAGAACATGCGTGATGGCGTCGACCGCGCCCTTGGTCGCCGAGTAGACGGCACTCGTGGGCGGCGCGAGGCGGGTCACGACGGAACTGATGTTGATGATGCTGCCGCCATCCGGACCGAACTGCCTGGCCGCCTCCTGCGAGGCGAGCAGGAGGCCGAGCACGTTGGTGTTGAAGTGCCTGTGGAAGTCCTCTTCCGTGATGGCGTCGAGCGGCGCGAATCCGTAGACGCCGGCATTGTTGACCAGGATGTCGACCGTGCCGTAGGCGTGCTTGGCCTCGGCGAAGAGCCGCTCCATGTCGGCCTTGCTGGCGACGTCGGCCTTGATCGCGATCGCCTTGCCGCCCGCCGCCGCGACGGTGTCGACGACCCGATCGGCCCCAGTCCGGTCGCTAGCGTAATTCACCACGACGGAGGCGCCCTCCCGCGCCAGCGCCGTCGCGATTCCCGCGCCGATCCCTTTCGAGGCTCCGGTCACGACCGCGACCTTACCGTTCAACTTCGCCATCTTGCTCTCCATCGCTCGTCGATTCGACGATTAGACAATCGTCTAATTGAGGATTCGAGGAAAGCTGTTCAAGGGGGGATCGAAGGGTCGAGCGCAGCCGTTCGAGGTACGCGTCCAGCGTGTCGGGGCGGAACCGCAGGATCGCGAATTTCCCATCGCGCTCGATCTCGATCAGTCCCGCGGCTTCGAGGTCCTTGATGTGGTGGGAGATCGTAGCCGCGGTCACGCTGCAGGCGGCCTTGAGAGCGCTGCACGGCAATTGCTCGCCGGCCGCCGCGATCTCGCTGAGGATCCCGTAGCGGCGCGGATCGGCGAGGGCCTTGGCGATCGCCGAAAATTGTTTGCTGGACAGGGGAGCGGTCATGCGGGGCCGAATTGCCGCGCGACGCGACGGTTAGTTAGTCGACATAGGCCATGGGCGCCGTTGCTCCAAGCCGAGGCTTGCTGTTCGCCCTCGACGCTCTGGACCATCGCGCCCGTCGAGCCACCTTGACATCGGGAGGGCGTCGGCGTCGCGGTGGTGGGTCCGAAACGAAGGGTGTACCTCTCCGGCCAGTCGGTGCACTAGGTAGCGCCCCTGGAAACGAGAGGCGGAGCGAGGCCGGTGAGCAGTCTTAAGTTTGGCACGAGCGGTCTGCGCGGTCTCGTGACGGACCTCGTCGGTGGTCCGTCCTTCGACTACACCATGGCGTTCCTGAAGGCGCTCGGACCGAGCATGACGCCGGGCACGCCGGTGCTGATCGGACGCGATCTCAGAGCCAGCAGCCCGGAGATCGCCTCGGCGGTCGCCGCCGCCATCGCGGCCATGGGGTTCCGGCCGCTCGATTGCGGCCCGGTGCCGACGCCGGCCCTGGCGCTCGAAGCCATGCGACGCGGCTGGGCTGCCATCATGGTGACGGGAAGCCATATTCCGGACGATCGCAACGGCCTGAAGTTCTACACGGCGCGCGGCGAGATCACCAAGGTCGAGGAACTCGCCATCAACCAGGCCTTCGTGCAGAGCGGCACGACGCCGGCGCCGGGCGAGGCCGAGCCGCATCCCGACGCGTTGGGCCGCTTTCGGGCGCGCTCCATCGCGGCCTTCCCGCCCGGCGCGCTGTCGGGTCTCAGGATCGGCGTCTACCAGCAGAGCTCCGTCGCGCGCGACCTTCTCGTCGAGCTGATCGCCGCGCTGGGGGGCGAGCCGCATCCGTTCGGCCGCGCCTCGGCCTTCATCCCGGTCGACACCGAAGCCCATCGTCCGGAGGATCTCGCGACGCTGCGCGCCGCCGCCGCCGGGGCGACGCTCGACGCCATCGTGACCACGGATGGAGACGGTGATCGGCCGCTCATCACCGACGCCACCGGTCGCGTGCTCCCCGGCGATGTCATCGGCGCCATTGCGGCGCGCTATCTCGGCATCGGCACCATCGCGGTCCCCGTGACCGCCGGGTCGGCGCTGGAGTGCAACGGCGCCTTCGGCCGCGTCATCAGGACCCGTGTGGGCTCGCCTTTCGTCATTGCCGGAATGGAGCAGGCCCGGGCGGAGGGGCTCGATCCCGTGGCGGGCTTCGAATCGAACGGCGGCTTCCTGCTCGGCTCCGACCTGCAGGTGCAGGAGCGCACCATCGCGGCTCTGCCGACCCGCGACTCGGTCCTGCCGATCCTGGCGACGCTGGCCGCCACCCGCGCGGCCGGCGGTGCTCTGGCCGACCTTGTGACCGGTCTCGGCTTCCGGCCGACCGCGAGCCACCGGCTGTCCGAGATTTCCCCCAGCCTGTCCGGCCCCTTCCTGGAGGGTCTGCGCACCGCCGAGACGCGAGAGGCCTTCCTGGCGCCGCTCGGATCGGTGGCGGCCGTCGACGACATCGATGGGATCCGGATCCAGCTCGACGGCGGTCGCGTGATCCACTTCCGCGCGTCCGGCAATGCGCCGGAGTTGCGCTGCTACGCCGAGGCCGAGGGCGACGGAGAGGCCGACCGCATCGTCGCCTGGGGGCTCGCCGCCGCCGCCGCCGCCATGGGAACGAGCGCCAACACCGGCCACTGAGCGCCATCGGAGCCCGACGCTCGGCCGCGCCGGTTCGCCGGCGTTCTCCGGGGCAGGGCAGGCTTTACCGGGCAGAGCCGCAGTTCTATCCAGGACGGCAAGGAGCATCGGGCCTGTCGGGCGTCGTCAGCGACCTCGACCTCGGCATCGACCCAGCTCGCACCGGCAAGGGCTGCAGCATGTACGACGACATCGATCTCTACATCGACGGGACCTGGCGGCCCGCGTCGGACGGGCGCCGCATCGACGTGATGAACCCGGCGACGGGCTTGCGTCTTGCCGGCGTCGCCCATGCGGGCCGCGCCGACCTCGACGAGGCGCTCGAGACCGCCGAGCGCGGCTTCCGGCATTGGCGTGATGTTCCGGCGCTGACGCGCTCCGGAATCATGCGAGGCGCCGCGAGCCTGCTTCGCGAGCGCTGCGAGAGCGTCGCCCGACTGATGACCCAGGAGCAGGGCAAACCGCTCGCCGAATCGCGCATCGAGGTCAATTCCGCCGCCGATACGCTCGACTGGTTCGCCGAGGAAGGCCGCCGTGCCTACGGCCGGCTGATCCCGCCGCGCGTCGCCGGCGTCCGGCAGATCGTCACCAAGGAGCCGGTCGGGCCCGTCGCGGCCTTCACGCCTTGGAACTTCCCCATCAACCAGGCCATCCGCAAAGTCGCCGCCGCATTGGCGGCAGGCTGTTCGGTCATCTTGAAGGCGCCCGAGGAAACGCCGGCCTCGCCCGCCGCCATGGTGCGCTGCCTCGCCGATGCCGGGCTGCCCAAGGGCGTGCTGAACCTCGTCTATGGCGATCCGGCCGAGATCTCGGGCTACCTGATCCCGCATCCGGTGATCCGCAAGATCTCCTTCACGGGCAGCACCGCCATCGGCAAGCATCTCGCCGCGATGGCGGGCAGCCACATGAAGCGCGCCACGATGGAACTCGGCGGCCATGCCCCGGCGGTGGTTTGTGCCGATGCCGACCTGGACCGGGCCGCCAGCCTGCTGGCGGCCGCGAAGTTCCGTAACGCCGGCCAGGTCTGCATCGCGCCGACCCGCTTCCTCGTGCAGGATTCCGTCCACGATGCTTTCGTCGATCGACTCGTGGCGGCGAGCGAAGCCATCGTGGTGGGCGACGGGCTCGACGCTTCGACCACCATGGGACCGCTGGCCAACGGCCGGCGGCTCGACGCCATGGAGGCGCTCGTCGGCGACGCGGTCGAGCGCGGCGCGACGCTGCGCAGCGGGGGACGGCGCATCGGCAATGCCGGACATTTCTTCGCCCCCACGGTACTGACCGGGGTTCCGCTCGACGCGCGGGCCATGAACGAGGAGCCCTTCGGCCCGGTGGCGCTTGTCACCCGCTTCGGGACCCTGGACGAAGCGATCGCAGAGGCCAATCGGCTTCCCTATGGCCTTGCCGCCTATGCCCATGCCCGCTCCTCCGCGGCCATCGACAGGCTATCCAACGGGATCGAGGCCGGCATGGTGTCGATCAACCACAATGGCCTCGGCCTCGCCGAGACGCCCTTCGGCGGCGTCCAGGATTCGGGCTACGGCTCGGAAGGCGGGCCCGAGGCGCTGGAAGCCTATCTCGTCACGAAGTTCACGAGCGTGCTGCCGCTTTAACGTGAGGCGTCGGCAGCGGCGCCGAAAAGGGCGCACGCTTGGGTCGCGGCGCCCATGCAGCAGCGGGGCTGGCCAGTTGTTACTCTTTACGTCCCACTGAGCGGATGCAGAAACTTCATCGGCAGAAGGGTCGCTATCGGCACGCGTGTGAGATCACCCTGAGGTCCTGTGACGATGATGTAAGAGTTCGGCCCGTAGTCGGCTATCAACTCGCGACACATGCCGCAGGGAGGGACAACGACCGGCTGTGGATCGTCGCCGCTTGGATCGGGATGATAGACAGCCACGATCGCGTCGATTTCGACCTCGCCGAATGCGGTGGCGGCCGTGCCGAGGGCGATCGCCTCTGCGCAGACCGCAATTCGACCGACTGTAGCCTCCAGGTGTATGCCGGTAACGATCTGCCCGTTCCGCGTTCGCAGCGCCGCGCCGACCACGTGCCGACCCGCACAATAACAGCGGCGGATCGCGTCGCGTGCGGCTTCGACGAGCGCTAGGTCGGCCGCATCGATCATAGGGTTTCGCCGAAGCGGTATGTCACTTCGCCGCGCATTGCGATTCGCATCGAAACTCGGAGCGGCAGACCATGCAACCCCCAGTTAACCGCTCGATTCGAACAATTTGGAAAGCGCCGCAGAGATCTTTGGAGCGGGCGAAGGGATTCGAACCCTCGACCCCAACCTTGGCAAGGTTGTGCTCTACCACTGAGCTACACCCGCATCCGTGTCGCGCGGCGACAGGCCGTGTATGCCGGAAGGCGCCGCGCCTGACAAGGGGCTACATCGGTTTTCGATGCATCCGCGCCTCACACCCTAATCGGCCCAAAGCGAAGGCGACCCCGTCCGGCGCTGTCGGTTCAGCTTTCGCTGCTCGCCTTGATGCGGACAGGCCGCAACAGGAAGGATGGCACGTGATCGCCGAGGCCGATCACCACCTCGTCGTCCTCGTCATGCCGATGGCGACGGGGCTCGTTGCGAATGGCGTCGGATCGCTGATCGTTGCGCGGCCGGGACGGCGGCGAGACCTCACCCCGCGACCGGACCGGCGCCGAACGCTCGCTGCTGCTGCGCGCCGCGGGAGGCGGTGCCAGAGTGGCGTCTCGGGCAACGGGCGCCGCAACTGCGGCTGCTGGCGGGGTCCGCTCGCGAACCACGGCCCGCTCCTCACCGGATGCAAGTGCTGCGCGTCCGCCCGTGCGGCGGGACGAGCGGCGCTCGGACGAACGCGCCTCGGCCCCCCGCGGCTCGGGCCGGCGACCGCCACGGCGATCCTGCCCGGCGCCGCGGGTCTCCTCGACCTCGGCCTCGCCTTCCGGCACTTCGTCGAGCGTGACGCCATGCCAGTCAATCTTCGTCTGGATCAGCTTCTCGATGTCGTCGACGTAGCGCTGGTCGGCGCGCGTCACGATCGAGATGGCGGTCCCGCTACGGCCCGCGCGGCCCGTGCGGCCGATGCGATGGACGTAGTCCTCGGCATGGGTCGGCACGTCGAAATTGAAGACGTGGCTGACCGCCGGGATGTCGAGGCCGCGTGCCGCGACGTCGGAACAGACCAGCAGCGACACCTGATTGTTGCGGAAGGCGTCGAGCGAGGTCATGCGCGAACGCTGGTCCATGTCGCCGTGCAGGCAGCCGACCGAGAAGCCGTGCTTCTCGAGCGACTTCGTCAGGAGGGCGACGTCGCGCTTGCGGTTGGAGAAGATGATCGCGTTGTTGAGATCCACGGCACCGCGGAGCAGCTTGCGCAAGGTCTCGCGCTTGGCCGGGCCGGGAGCCGAAGCCACGAGGGCCTGAGTCACGCCCGACGCCGTCGATGCTGCGCGGGCCACCTCGATTCGCGCCGGATTGTGCAGGAAGGCTTCCGTCAGCCGGGTGATCTCCGGCGGCATGGTGGCCGAGAAGAACAGCGTCTGCCGGGTAAAGGGCACGAGCTTGCAGATCTTCTCGATGTCCGGGATGAAGCCCATGTCGAGCATGCGGTCCGCCTCGTCGATGACGAGGATCTCGATGCCGGTCAGCAGAAGCTTGCCGCGTTCGGCGAAGTCGAGGAGGCGGCCCGGCGTGGCGATGAGCACATCGGCACCGCGGGTGATCTTGGCTTCCTGGTCACTGAACGAGACGCCGCCGATCAGAAGGGCGACACTGATCTTGTGGTTGACGCCGTAACGGACGAAGGCTTCCTCGACCTGAGCGGCGAGTTCGCGCGTCGGCTCGAGGATCAGGGTGCGGGGCATTCTGGCGCGGGCGCGGCCGGTTTCGAGCCGGGACAGCATCGGCAGCGTGAAGGCGGCGGTCTTGCCCGTCCCGGTCTGGGCGATGCCGAGAATGTCGCGCCCTTGAAGCGCGATCGGGATCGCTTGTTCCTGGATCGGCGTCGGCGTCGTATAGCCGGTGGCTTCGACGGCCTGGAGGACCTTGTCGCTGAGGCCGAGTTCGTTGAAGTTCATCAGGTTTTGCGTCTACCGTCGACGGAGCACGGCCCGCGAGACCCGCGTAGAGCCGTAGAAAACAGGCACGACCGAACGTGCGCCGATAGAGCGACGCGGGACGCCCATTGATCGACAGTCACATAAGCAGAATGCACGACAAGTCAACGACACCGCATCCGTCCGCGGTGGTTTCGCTTCAGAATAGTGAAGCCGAAAGGACGAATCGTGTCAGCGGATACGGATCATCAGCGCAGAGGCCGGGATGGATCCGGTCGGCGTCCGGTCGATCCCGGCATCGGCCGTTACGGGGCCCTTGTTCGCCGTGACGGGAGCCCGATAGGCCACGATGGCGAGATGGCCCGACTGTGCCAGCCAGTTGAGCGAGCGCGCACCCGCCATGCCGGCCAGCGACAGAACGGCAGCGGACAGAGCGAACCAGCGCACCGCCGAACCTGCCTCGTTGCGCACAAAACCCGTCATGGCGGCCTCGACCCTTCGTCGAGACCATCATGGCGCGGCAGACTTGCTGAAGCCTTAAGGATGAAGAGAGTCTTGCTTCGGCGTGGACAATCTTCCCGGCCGGATCGATGCAGAAAGCATCCTTAATCCTCTCGGATCCACTCGGGTGGATCCGATCTCACATGTGTCAGACGTCGACGAGGTCGGCGGCGCTGGAGGCGCGGTCCTGAATAAAGGCGAAGCGAGCCTCGGGCTTGTTGCCCATCAGCCGCTCCACGGCGTCCGAGGTGCTGGCGATGTCCTCCTCGCGGACCGTCACGCGCAGTAGCGTGCGCTTCGCCGGATCCATGGTGGTGTCCTTCAGGTCGCGCATCGGCATTTCGCCGAGGCCCTTGAAGCGGCTGA
>JAYVMK010000030.1:0-4554 GCA_043758995.1 Lichenibacterium sp.
TTCGGAACGTAGATGATCCGACGAGGCACTCGTGAGAACGGGAGGGCCGGGTTGAGAAGGTCGCAACGTGCGGCATTTCAATGCCGACGCCTCGCTCGACACGAGTGATGGGCTTCCTGGTTCTGGAACAGGCTCCGGTCTGCGGGTGCGACAATGAACACAACGGTACCGAGGAGCATGGAGGACATCGACGAGGGCACGCGCGATGCAGCGCTGGCGGCGGCGCGGCGCTCCGGCCTGTCGCTCGGAGAATGGCTCGACAAGGTCATCGCCGAACGGTCTCAGACAGCCTCTGTTCCCTCGTCGTCGACCGACCGTGACGCAGAGATGAAAGCCATCGCGGAGCAACTCGCACGCCTGTCCGAGGGCGAAACACCTGAGGGCCAGAGCACACGGCGCATGGGCGTCCGAACCGCTCCGGGCTTCGACGCCGTAGCCATCCGCGATGCTGTCGCCGAAATCGCCAAGCGCCAGGGTGATCTCGACCGTCGTGGCGAGGCACCCGCGGCCACCGACGACAAGCCTGCGCCGCCCCCTCCCGCATCACCCGAAGCCATCCGGTCCGAGCCCACCCCGGACCGTGAACGTCGGGCTACCATTCCGGGCCTGTCCGGACCGCCACCGCGCTGGTCGACGCAGCTCGAGGACGCGATGTCGCGGTCCGCCGCGAGGGCACGGGAGCCTTTGAACACCCGACGTCCCGATCTTTCGACGGAAGTCTCGCAGACCTTTGCCAGGTTCTCGCAAGACCTGCACGACGCCATTCAGGCTACGGACGCGCGGCCGAAGGTCGATTCCATCGATCGCCAGGTGCGTCGCATCGCGCGGTCCGTCGACGGGCTGGGACAGAATCTGCCGAGCGCCGAAGCGCTCGATCGAATCGGCGAACAGACGCGCGAGATGCGCGATCTGCTTCGGGCCTCATCCGACCGCGCGCTGCCGCTCGACGCCGTCGAGCAACAGGTCTCGACGCTGGAGCAGCGTCTGAGCCGCCTCGTCGACCTGCCGGTCGGCACCGCTCCGCCCCCGCATCTCGACGACACGATGAACGAGGTGCGAGCCCTCCTCGACGGGTTCAGGCCTGGCGTGACCATGTCGGCGCTGGAAGCCCGGCTCGACAACCTGACGTCGCGCATCGAGCAAGGACTGGCCGCCCAGGGCGCGACGGGTCTGATCGAGGGATTGAGCCGGCGTGTGGAAGAGATCCACGCGACGCTGCAGACGAAATTGACTGAGACGGCCGTCGATACCCGGCCGCTCGAGGGTCTGGTCCGCGGATTGTCGGACCGGCTCGGCCAGGCTCACGAAGCCTCGACGGATCTCGAGCAGCTCGAGACCACGATGCGCGAGGTCGCGGCGAAGATCGACGCCGCCGCAGGAGACCATGATCCGCGTGGCGTCCAGGCCGTCGAAGCGCAGTTGATCCGGTTGACGGAGCGCTTGGACCGGTCCGACGCCAGCCTCAAGGCGCTCGACAGCGTCGAACAGTCTCTCGGGCAGTTGTTCTCGCAGTTCGAGGTGACGCGCCAGGTTGCCATCGACGCCGCCGAGACGGCCGCCCGGACGGCTGCGCGAGATACGCTGCGTGCCGCGCTGCAGAATCCCGGCTTGGCGGCGATGGGGGCAGATCATTCCGCCGGCCTCGCCGAGCAGGTGGCGCGAGGGCTCGAAGAGCTTCGGGCTCTGCAGGATTCGGCCCAGCGGCGGACCGAGACGACCCTGTTGGATCTGCGCGACATGATGGAGCGCCTGACGCAGGAGTCCGGGGGCCCTCTGACCGGATCGCGGAGCCGCGCGACGCCCGAGGACAGTCGGCGTCGGCGGACCGGGTCCGAGGCGGCGATCGACACCAGACAGGGCGGCGATCCTTCCGACATTCTGATCGAGCCCGGCCTCGGTCGCGCTCCCGTGGCGCCCATCGCGCGCCCGGAACACCGACTTCAGCCCGGCACCGGCGAAGTCGAGGTTCCGGTCGGACCGGTCGAGGAATCCGATGGCCCCGCGAGCTTCATCGCGGCGGCGCGCCGCGCCGCCAAAGCTGCCCAGGCCTCTGCAGCTTCGACGGCCGTGCAGAAAGGCGGTGAGCGGCGGCCGACGCCGCCTCGGGTCGAGCGGCCACGTGCCAGTCGCGCACCGGCCGACGCGGCCGGACAGTCATCCGGTGCCTTGGCGCAGGCCCGAGCCTTCATCGCGCGCCGCCGCCGTCCCATCCTGCTCGGTCTGGCCGCTCTGGTGCTGCTCGTCGGTGCTCTCGAAGTCCTCAAGGTCGGCGTGACGCCGAGCGACGACACGCATGTGGGAGCGGCTCAGCTTGGGGCCCCGGCCCCAACCAAGACGGCCGCGCTCGATGCGCAGCCTGTGGCCGGCAAGGTCCCGGCGGCCGTCCTGCCGCCCGCGACTGCGCCGACGACCCCGCCGCTGCCGACCTTCGTGGCGGGGCCTGCAAAGGCGCAACCGGCCGTGGACGGGATCGGCGAAGGCCTGCGCACCCTCGCCTCGTCGGGCGATGCGGCCGCGCAATACGAGATCGGACTGCGCTATGCGGAAGGGCGCGGCGTCACCCGCGATCCCAAGCAGGCCCTGGCCTGGTTCGACAAATCAGCCGCCCAGGGCTCCGCACCGGCCCAGTATCGGCTCGGCTCGGCCTATGAAAAGGGCGTCGGTGCCGACCGCGATCCTGCTCTGGCGGTGGCTTGGTACGGCAAAGCCGCAGATGCGGGCAACATTCGCGCCATGCACAATCTCGCCGTGATGTCGGCCGAGGGGGCGGCCGGTAAGCCGGATTACGCCAAGGCGGCGCAATGGTTCGGCAAGGCCTCGGAGTTCGGCGTGCGCGACAGCCAGTTCAATCTGGCGATCCTGTATGCTCGCGGCCTCGGCCTCGAGCAAAGCCTTGGCCAATCCTACAAGTGGTTTGCCGTCGCGGCCTCCGAAGGTGACGACGATGCTGCGAAGAAGCGCGACGAGGTCGCGGCGAAGCTCGACCCTGCCGCGCTGACCGCTGCCAAGGCGGCGGTGGCCGCCTATCACGCCGCGATACCCCTGACCGCTGCCAACGAGGTCACGCCGCCCCCGGGCGGTTGGGAATCCACAACGGCCCGCACACCTGCGGCCTCGTCCCCGGCGAAAGTCAGCCAACTCTGAACGGGAGTGGCCGGAGCCCTCTCCGGCCACTCTTGCCAACCGGATCCGCGTGTTATAGCGATGCGCTTGCGCGGGTGTAGTTCAATGGTAGAACGGCAGCTTCCCAAGCTGCATACGAGGGTTCGATTCCCTTCACCCGCTCCAGTCTTTTGCGCTCAGGCGCCATTCCCTTCGCTCTCGTGTTTGACGTGCCGCACGCTGTGTTGCCGGTCGCGCCGCTGAGGCTTGATTAAGATCAGACAAGAAACGACGCGGCCGCAAACTTGAGCATGGCTCGGTTGATGGGTGCATACACTTGACCGGAGCTTGACCGAAGCAGCGGGTTCTCTCGCTCTTGGTGGACGGGCGACCGTGACGATGCAGCCACGACCCACGGTGAGTCCGTGATCCGCATTCCTCTCGCTTGTTCGTCAACAGGCGAAAGCTCACGTTCAGGTTAGACAGTCGAAAGCCCTGTCCTGCCTCTTTAATAGCGCCCACCTGTCGACCTTCGGCAAGATCTGCTGAGAACGGCAGCGTTTTGCGGGTCTGCGGCGCCTGGGTTGGCCGGATCAGGCGGAAGATTCTTTTCGACTTGACGGACGGATCACAAACCGTCGACACTCTCCAGAGGCGTAGCATGTCGCTGCTGTTCGAAGCATAGGCCGATGATCAATAACCTTGATCCGTGCTTGTGTTGGACGATCGTTGTCGATGTCCGGAGTTGGTCAGCGTCTCGTAGAAACTTGTCGACTCGGTGGGACCGATTAGTGCGGGTGTTCGGCACGTCGTTTGCAAACTATGCTCGAATGACACGGGGTTCCACGTCAAGCACCACAATGTAACCGTGAGCAGCGTCGATCCATGAAAACTGCAGAGCCGCCGACATCTGTCGCTTCGAAACTCATCGTCGACCGCCGTCGATTGCTGGCGGGCGCCGGTGCACTCGGTCTGTCCTTCGGGCCGCTGAGCGGCCTCGCTCGCGCCGAGGACGCTCCGAAGAAGGGCGGAACCCTGCGCATGGGAATGGAAGGCGGTAGTGCTTCGGACAGTATCGACTTCCGCACCTACACGGATTCGATCCACATTTCCTACGGCTACCAGATCTTCAACGGCATGGTGGAGATCGCTCAGGACGGCACTGCGACGGGCGAGTTGCTCGAATCCTGGGAGACGAAGCCCGGCGCCACCGAATGGGTGTTCAACGTCCGCAAGGGCGTGACCTTCCACTCGGGTAAGACGCTCGACGCCGACGACATCATCTATTCGCTGAACCTGCATCGCGGTGAAACCAAGTCGCCCGCGAAGGATCTTCTCAGCGCCATCTCCGACATCAAGAAGCTGAGTCCGACCCAGGTCGGCATCACCCTGTCGGCTGGCAACGCCGATTTGCCTTACAACCTCTCTGACTATCACATCCTGGTCGTGCCG
>JAYVMK010000031.1:0-3820 GCA_043758995.1 Lichenibacterium sp.
CGCGACATCGTAATCGTCGGCCTGGACCGAGACGCTGGCCATGGCTCAGCCGCCCGTCATCGGGGGAAAGAAAGCCACCTCGCCGGCGCCTGCGAAGGGCGCGTCATGCTTGGCATGAACACGGTCGACCGCGGTGCGGATCACGGCCTGGTTCTCGAACGCATGGGCGTAGTTCTCGCCACGCGACGCCAACCACTGCATCAGCTCGCCGAGGGTCGTGACGCCGGCAGGAGGTGTGAGCTCCTCCTCGGCCGTGCCGATGCGCTCGCGCACCCAGGCGAAATACAAGGCTTTCACGTCATCACTCCGCGACCGGTCTGAACCCGGCCTTCATATAGTCCCAGCCCGTGTAGAGCGTCAGGACCGCGGCGATCCACAGCAGCACGAGGCCGATCGTGATCGTTCCGGGCAGGACGGTCTCGCCGGCCGGCCCCGCGATGAGGAAGCCGATCGCGGCGAGTTGAGCCGTGGTCTTCCATTTGGCGACCCTGGTCACCGGCACGGAAACGCGCAGTTCGGCCAGGAACTCCCGCAAACCCGAAACCAGGATCTCGCGGCAGAGGATCACGATGGCGGCCCAGATGGACCAGCTCGTCACCGAATGGTCCGCCACCAGCATCAGCAACGAGGCCGCGACCAGCAGCTTGTCGGCGATCGGGTCGAGCATGCGGCCGAGCGACGATTGCTGGTTCCAGGCGCGCGCCAGATAGCCGTCGAAGAAATCCGTGACCCCGGCGACGGCGAAGATCGCCAGCGCCAGCCAGCGGATGCGGAGATCCTCTGGCGCGAAGAGGCACCCGGCCACGGCCGGTACCGCCACCATCCGGCCGTAGGTGAGGAGATTGGGCAGGTTCCACTGCCGTTCGCGTTCGAGGGTCGACAGTGCCATGGCGCAAGTGGGAGCATAACGGAGGGATCGGCGTCAAGGACGGCAAGGCAGTGGGCAGGCGCCCGATGCGCCTAGGGTCGATGAAGTGTTATCCCAACGAAACCGAACTCAGTCGCCGGCTCTCCCGACAAAGCTGGAGCGGGTGATCTCGGTGTCGCGGAGGAATCGCAGGTTCAGCGACCTGGACGGCGCTGGCTGAAGCCCTGTTTCGACAGGTCACGAGTGATCTCGTGCGCGACCATATCGACGACCACGACCGCGGCACCGACCTCGTGCAGCGCATGCAGCAGTCCCGCTGCCGCCAAGTGGACCAAGGGTCCCGCCTCCGGGACGACGATGTCCGGCTTGTCGATCGGCTCGGGAGCTGTGGCGTCGTCCTTGGCCTCACCCTCGTCCCTCGTTGAAGAAATCGTACACCCGTTTCGCCGTCGCGGCATTGACCCCCGGCACCTTCTCGAGGTCGGCGAGGCTGGCCCGGGCGATGGCTTTGGCGGTGCCGAAGGCATGGAGGAGGGCCCGCTTGCGCGCCGGGCCGATGCCCGCGACCTCGTCGAGCGGCGAACGCGTGATGTCCTTCTTGCGCTTGGCGCGGTGCGTGCCGATCGCGAAGCGGTGCGCCTCGTCGCGCAATCGCTGCACGAAATAGAGCGCCGGGTCGCGCTCGTGCAGCTTGAAGGGCTCGCGGCCGGCCGCGAAGAAAGTCTCGCGTCCCGCGTCGCGGTCCGGACCCTTGGCGATGCCGACGACAGCCAAGCCGTTGGGCACCGCGCCGGGGCCGAACAGCACCGGCACGCCGAGCTCCGCCATGATCTCGCGCACCGCCGTGAGTTGTCCCTTGCCGCCGTCGATGAGGAGCAGGTCGGGCCAGGGCGAGCCGTCGTCGAAATCGAGCCCCGGACCGTCGTCGGTTAAGACGGAGGCGTCGTCCGGTTCGGAGCCGGTCGCCAGCGGACCCATAGCCTCGGGCGGCACATCGGCGCCGTCGGTCCGAGCCTCCGCGGGCGTATCGTCGTCGAGCGACGCCGACATCAGCGCGTCGTCGGCTGAGGCACCGCGACTCTCGCGCAGCAGGCGCGCGAAACGGCGGCGCAACATCTGGCGCATCATGCCGTAATCGTCGCCCGGTGTAACGTCCTTCATGTTGAAGGTCCGGTACTGGTTCTTCAGGAACCCCGACGGGCCCGCCACGATCATGGCGCCGATCGCGTTGGTGCCCATGATGTGGGAATTGTCATAGACCTCCACGCGGCGGGGTGTCCGGTCCATGCCGAAGGCGGCCGCGAGGCCGGCCAGCAGCTTTTCCTGGCTCGCCGTCTCGGCCAGCTTTCGGGCCAGCGCCTGCTTGCCGTTGGCGGCGGCGCTACCGACGAGGTCGCGCTTCTCGCCGCGCTGCGGCACCGCCAGTTCGACCGTGAAGCCGGCACGCTCGGACAACGCTTCCGAAAGCAGAGCCCGATTCTCGACCTCGTGCGACAGGAGCACGAGCCGCGGCGGCGGCTTGTCGGCGTAGAACTGCACCAGGAAACTATCGAGCACCTCGCCGGCCGTGTGAGAGCGGTCGGCGCGCGGGTAGTAAGTGCGGTTGCCCCAGTTCTGGTAGGTGCGGAAGAAGAACACCTCGATGGCGAACTGCCCGGCCTCTTCCACCACGGCGAAGACGTCGGCCTCTTCGACGCTCTTCGGGTTGACGCCCTGCTCGCCCTGCACGGCCGAGAGCGCCGCGATGCGGTCACGCAGCCGCGCGGCGCGTTCGAATTCCATGACTTCGGCGGCCGTCATCATCTCGGTGGCGAGCCGGTCCTTCACGGCGCGGCTCTTGCCGTTGAGGAAATCGCGCGCTTCGTCGACGAGCTCGCGGTAACCCTCGGAGGTGATCTCCCCCGTGCAGGGCCCCGAGCAGCGTTTGATCTGGTAGAGCAGACAGGGCCGGGTGCGATTGTCGTAGTAGCTGTCCGAACAGGACCGTAGCAGGAAGGCGCGTTGCAGAGCGTTCAGCGTCCGATTGACCGCCCAGACGCTGGCGAAAGGTCCGAAATAGTCGCCCTTGCGGTTGCGGGCGCCGCGATGCTTGGTGATCTGCGGCGCTTTGGCGTCGGCGGTGACCAGGATATAGGGAAACGACTTGTCGTCCCGCATCACGACGTTGAAGCGGGGCTTCATCTGCTTGATGTAATTGGCTTCGAGCAGCAGCGCCTCGGTCTCGGTGGCGGTGGAGACGAAGACCATCGAGGCCGTCAGCGCGATCATCTGGGCGATGCGGCGCGAATGCCCGGCCGCCCGCGTGTAGCTGGCGACCCGCTTCTTCAGGCTCTTGGCCTTGCCGACATAGAGCACTTCGCCGTCCGCATTGAGCATGCGGTAGACGCCGGGCCCCATGGGCAGCGTCGCCCAATGACGGCGGATGACCGCCGCGCCGTGGCGCACCGAAGCCGGGGCGGCGGTCTCGTCGTCGAAGCCGAGGTCGATGCCGGAATCGCGCTCGCCGGCGTCGTCGTCCAGCTCGTCGACGTCATCGGCGAGGTCGGCGGCATCGGATATCGGTGTGGTGCGGCTCATGTCTCACGATCTAGGCCGGGAAGCGGGCGGGGGGAAGGCGTCGCCGCGCTCGCGAGCCGTCGCCGGCGCTTGCTCCACGGCACCGCTCCCGCTACCTCGACGAGGAGCGGTTGCGCTGCGGTATGGATCACCCGAGATCCCGACCCCACGCTGCGCCGCACGGACCTCCGCGCCCGGCCCTCGCCGCGGCGCACAGCCGGAGCAGGGTATGGCAAGCTTGGATCGTCGCGCCGTCGTGGCCGGCATTGCGGCCGGATTGGCCCAGGCCGCAGCGACACCGCTGATGGCGCAGACCGTGTCCCAGACGCCTGCCGAGCCCGCACCCCATTTCGGTTTCGAGGACGTCCTGAAGCGCGCCCGCGAGATCGGGACCGC
>JAYVMK010000032.1:0-5193 GCA_043758995.1 Lichenibacterium sp.
GGCGGTGAGGCGCGTTCGGCGGTCTTCTCCAACGCCATTCAACGCTTCTCGCCCAACCGGGCGCAGCTCGAGCGCCGCAGCCGTCGGCTCCTGTTCTACGCCCGGCCGGAGGACCACGCGGCGCGCAACATGTTCGAGATGGGCATCGCGGCGCTGGTCCAACTCTTCTCGGACCCCGCCATCGCGGCGGCGGGCTGGACGGCGCATGGCATCGGATCCATCGCCACCGCCGACCGGCTGGAGCTCGTCACCGGCATTTTCCTGCAGATGGTGCCGAAGACAAGCCTGCAGGGCTATATCGACATGCTGCCGGGATTCGACGTCGGTCTGTCGCTGATGCTGACGCCGCATCCGAGTCTGGTTCCGCTCGAAATGGCAGCCGCCGGCCTACCCACCGTGACCAACACCTTCGCCAATAAGACAGTGGCGGCGCTGACGGCGATCTCGCCGAACCTCATCGGCGTCAAGCCGACGCTCGACGGGATCGTGCAGGGGCTACGCGAGGCCATCGCCCGGGCGGAGGACATCGACTCCCGTCTTGCCGGAGCCGCCGCCATGACATGGCCGACGGATTGGGACCACGCCTTCCCGGCCGATACCATGGACCGGGTCAATTCCTTCCTGCGGGACTGACGAGCTGAAAGCATGCTGGCGAAGCCTTGCAGTCCACGGCTGCAGCCGCGCCGATCTCCGGCAGGGTTCAAACTTCAGGGGATGCCGCATGCGGGACTGTCGCAGCAGGTTGCCTCTGCGGCGATGTCCGAATCATCGCATCAGGCCGACCTTATAGGGTCGCCTTTGTCACTGCCTGGACTGCCGCCAGCATCATGGGGCCTTATTCCACGCGTCGGCGATCTTTCGTGAGAAGGCCGTGACGATCACGGGCGAGACGCGCGACTACGCCGGATGTTTCTTCTGTCCGCGCTGCGGTTCTTCGACCTTTTCCAGGAGCGGCGATGAGATCGAGGTCATTTGGCCGCCTTCGATACTCCCGACCAGTTCATCCCGACCTACGAAAACTGGGTCATCCGCCGCGGATTCTGGCTGCCGCCCTTCCCGATGCGGCGACACTACGACTGCGATCGCGAGGGCACGAGTCGTGTTGAAGGCCCGAACGCGTAAACCTGATCCCAACCGCATGGCATCGGAACTGCGAGTTCGCCGCTGCAGGTCGCGTCAAATAACTGCATGAAGTGGAGCGGGTAGAGGGAATCGAACCCTCGTCATCAGCTTGGAAGGCTGTTGCTCTACCATTGAGCTACACCCGCATCGCTAATATCATAGCATCGACGCCACCCAAGACAAGCTGAAAGATGGCCGATGCTTGAACAGACTGGATGGTGGAGGAGGTAGGACTCGAACCTACGAAGGCTTAGCCAGCGGATTTACAGTCCGCCCCCTTTGCCGCTCGGGACACTCCTCCGTCCCAACCCTGCGTCGCCGTTTGGCGTCACCGGACTGGCGCGCTTATCGCGGCGAGGGGCGGCGCTGTCAACCCCGCAGGTGACGGTCGGGTGACGGCGCTACCCTGCCGCTTCTTCAGGCCGGGACCGCCGCCGTCACCCGGCTTTCCGCCCGGTGCTGCGCGGGTCCAAATTCTCGGCTGAGATTATGCGCCGTGTTGATCAGCGCCACATGCGTGAAGGCCTGGGGGAAGTTGCCGACCTGGCGCCCCGCAACCGAGTCATATTCCTCGGACAGCAGGCCGACATCGTTGCGCAAGGCGATCAGGCGCTCGAACAGGGCCTTGGCTTCGTCGAGGCGTCCCATCAGGACGTAATTGTCGGCGAGCCAGAAGGAACAGGGCAGGAAAGCGCCTTCGTGGCCTCCGGCGAGCCCGTCGACATTGCCGGCCTCGTCGTAGCGTTTGACGAAACCGTCCTCGAGCAGACGCTCTTCGATGGCCTTGACGGTGCCCACGACCCGCGCGTCCTCGGGCGGCAGGAACCCCACCATCGTCATCAGCAACAGGCTCGCATCGAGCTCCGTGGCGCCATAGGACTGCGTGAAGTGGCCCTGCTCGGCATTGTAGCCCCGCTCGCAGACCTCGCGGTGCACCCGATCCCGCACCTCGCGCCAGCGCTCCAGCGGCCCTTCGAGCTCGAACTCCTCTATCGACCGGATCGCGCGGTCGAAGGCGGCCCAGACCATGACCTTGGAGGCCGTGAAGTGCTTGCGGCCGCCGCGCACCTCCCAGATCCCCTCGTCAGGCTGCTGCCAGATGGTCTCGAGATGTTCGACCAGCGCCCGCTCGAGGTTCCAGCCATTGTCGTCGGGCGCGAGACCCAGGCGGCGCGCCTGATACATGGCATCGAGCACCTCGCCGTAGACGTCGAGCTGCAATTGGCCGGCGGCAGCATTGCCGACGCGCACCGGCTTCGACCCCTCGTAGCCATCGAGCCAAGGCACCTCGTATTCTTCGAGGCGACGCTCGCCCGCGATGCCGTACATGATCTGCATCTGGTCCGGAGATCCCGCGATGGCGCGGATCAGCCAGTCGCGCCAGGCGCTCGCCTCCTCCAGAAAGCCCGAGGTCAGCAGCGCATAGAGCGTCAGCGTGGCGTCGCGCAGCCAGCAATAGCGATAGTCCCAGTTGCGCGGGCCGCCGAGCTGTTCGGGGAGCGAGGTCGTGGGCGCCGCCACGATGCCGCCGGTCTCGAAATGGGTGAGAGCCTTCAGGGTGATAAGCGAGCGCTGTACGACGTCGAGCCATTCGCCGGCCGTCTCGGTCCGGTGCGACTTGGCCCAGTCGTTCCAATCCTCCGTCACGAGTTCGACGATCTGCGCCGCGTCGACCGCCTGGGGCACCGGGAGGTAGGAGGGCGACCACGTCAGGGTGAACGTCGTCTCGCTGCCCTCGCCAGTGGTAAACTCGCCGACCGTGCGAAAATCCTCGCCCCTCAGATCGACGGCCGCGTCGAGCACGTAGCGGTCCGGGCCTGCCACGGCGGCGATCCGCCCATCGGCGAGACGGCTGACCCAGGGCACGACGGCGCCATAGCCGGGCCGGAGCACCATCTCCATCCGCATCGGCACCGAACCCGAGACGCCGCGCACGAGACGGACCACGTCGCCGTGGCCCTCTCGGCGCCCCATGGCGTCGATGAGCAGCACGGTTCCGCTCTCGGTCTCGAATTGTGTCTCGAGCACCAGCGTGCCTTCACGGTAGCGACGCGTCACCGTCGTGATGGGAACCGCAGGGACGATCTGCCAGCGGCCGTTCTCGGGCTTGCCGAGCAGCGCCGCAAAGGAGGCCTCCGAATCGAACCGCGGCATCGCCATCCAGTCGATCGAGCCGTCGCGCCCGACGAGGGCAGCGCTCTCGCAATTGCCGATCAGCGCATAATCTTCGATTCGCAGGGCCATCGCGGTGCCGTTCTCCACAGAGCTTAGCCCTGACAACTAGCACGATGGAGACCTCCCGCCAGTTTCGGGCGTCAGGGCAGCCGTGCCAGCCTTTCCGTCAGCAGGGCGAAGAACCCGACATCGTCGACCCCGCGCAGGAACAGCGCATTGGCGGGCTTCCCCGTGACGCGCCAGTAATCCGCCACCGTCATGCCGAGCGTCAGCGCGCTTCCGCATTCGACCGCCACGTTGATCCGACGCCCCTCGTAGAGCTCCGGCTTCAGCAGCCAGGCGATGACGTTGGGGTCGTGGATAGGGCCTCCGGCGCCGCCGTACTTCTCTTTGTCGAACCGTTCCGAGAAACCGAGCATATTGGCCACCACGGCGCCCGAGCGATTACCGAGCGACCGGAACGCGGCGAGACGTTCCGGCGTCGCGATGGCGCCATGGGTCACGTCGAGCGGCAGCATCGTCACCGGAACGCCGGACCGCAGCACGACATCGGCGGCGTCCGGGTCGACATAGACGTTGAATTCCGCCGTCGGCGTGATGTTGCCGACCTCGAAATAGGCCCCGCCCATCATGACGATCTCGCGAATGCGAGACGCGATCTCGGGCGCGCGGTTCAGCGCCAGTGCGACGTCGGTCAGCGGTCCCAACGTACAGAGCGTCACCTCACCGGGTTCAGAGGCCATAAGCGTCTCGACGATGAAGTCGACACCATGCTGGGGGTGCAGCGGCACGTCGGGGTCGGGCAGGTCTGCCCCGTCGAGACCCGTGCGCCCGTGGACATGCTCGGCGGTGATGAGCGGGCGGACCAGCGGTCGCACCGCGCCCGCATAGACGGGAAGATCCGGACGACCCGCCAGGGCCACGATGCTGCGCGCGTTTCGCTGCGTCAGGTCGAGCGGCACGTTGCCCGCCACCGCCACGATGCCGAGCACGTCGAGCTCCGGCGAGGCGAGCGCCAGCAGGATCGCCACGGCATCGTCCTGGCCGGGGTCGGTATCGATGATGATTTTACGCGCCATATGGCCTCCGGCTGGTCGATGGTCTATCGAACTGCTCCGCGCGGGACGAACGGAGCCCCGCGCTGTGTTTCCCCTACGTTGAACGGCACCGGGACGGACGGAAGGGACGCATGATCATAACGCAGAAGCTCGCCCTCGGCAGCGTCGCGGTCTCGATCGCCGTTCTGGGGGTCAAGCTCTACGCCTGGCAGCTGACGGGCAGCGTGGCGCTCCTGTCGGATGCGCTGGAATCGATCATCAATGTCGCGACCGCCCTTGCCGCCGTCTGGGCGCTGCATGTGGCTTTGCAGCCCGCCGACGCCCGCCATCCCTATGGCCATAGCAAGGCCGAGTATCTCTCCGCCGTTCTCGAAGGCGTGCTGATCGTCGTCGCCGCGATCGCGATCCTGCACGAGGCCTATCTCGCCTTCCTCGACCCGCACCCGATCGGCACGCCCGTGCTGGGCTTGGCGGTGAGCTCGATCGGCAGCGTGCTCAACGCCGGCTGGTCGCTGGTGCTGCAGCGCCAGGGGCGCCGTCATCGCTCGCCGGCTCTCGTCGCCGACGGCCGTCATCTGCAGACCGACGTGGTGACCTCCATCGGCGTGGTGATCGGCGTCGGTCTGGTGGTTCTCACCGGCAAGCTGGCGCTCGATCCTGCCCTTGCGGCGTTGGTCGCCCTTCACGTGCTCTGGAGCGGATGGGGCCTGATGAAGGAAAGCGTCAACGGCCTTCTCGACGAGGCGATGCCCGACGAGGACCTCGCCAAGCTGAAGGCCTTGATCGCCGCCCATGCCGAAGGTGCCATCGAGGCGCATGACATCAAGACCCGCTGCGC
>JAYVMK010000033.1:0-6464 GCA_043758995.1 Lichenibacterium sp.
CCGCCGCCGGGCATCGGCGGCGACGTCCCGATTCCGGAGGAGTCCTTCGACGATGACGACGACATGGAAAACTCCGTATCGCTGTCCGCCATGGAAACCGAGCTCAAGCCGAAGGTGCTCGAGACCTTCGACCGCATCGCCGACGCCTATAAGAAGCTGCGGCGCCTGCAGGACCAGAACGTCGAAAATCGCCTGAGCGGCGAGACTCTATCGCCGGCGCAGGAGCGCAAATACAAGGATCTGAAGAAGGCCGTCGTGGCCGACGTCAAATCGCTGTCGCTGAACCAGAACCGCATCGACGCTCTGGTCGAGCAGCTTTACGACATCAATAAGAAGCTGATCGGCACCGAGTTGAAGCTGCTCCGTCTGGCTGAAAGCTGCGGCGTCGCGCGCGAGGACTTCCTGCGCAATTACCAGAATTCGGAACTCGATCCGAAATGGGTGCTCCGCGTGTCGAAGCTCGGCAGCCGTGGTTGGAAGGAGTTTGTCGCCCGTGAGAAGGACGGCATCCATGTCCTGCGCGGCGACATTCACACGCTGTCGACCGAGACGGGCCTCGAGATCCTCGAGTTCCGCAAGATCGTGCACATCGTCCAGAAGGGCGAGCGAGAGGCGCGGCAGGCCAAGAAGGAGATGGTGGAGGCCAACCTCCGGCTCGTCATCTCGATCGCCAAGAAATACACGAATCGCGGCCTGCAGTTCCTGGATTTGATCCAGGAGGGCAACATCGGCCTGATGAAGGCCGTCGATAAGTTCGAGTACCGGCGCGGTTACAAGTTCTCGACTTACGCGACCTGGTGGATCCGTCAGGCTATCACGCGCTCGATCGCCGACCAGGCGCGGACGATCCGCATCCCGGTCCATATGATCGAGACGATCAACAAGATCGTGCGTACCTCGCGTCAGATGCTGCACGAGATTGGCCGTGAGCCGACCCCGGAGGAATTGGCCGAGAAGCTGGCCATGCCGCTGGAGAAGGTCCGCAAGGTCCTGAAGATCGCCAAGGAGCCGATCTCGCTCGAGACCCCGGTGGGCGATGAGGAGGATACGCATCTCGGTGACTTCATCGAGGACAAGAATGCCATCCTGCCGATCGACGCCGCGATTCAATCGAACCTGCGCGAGACCACGACCCGCGTCCTGGCCTCGTTGACGCCCCGCGAGGAGCGTGTGCTGCGGATGCGCTTCGGCATCGGGATGAACACCGATCATACGCTCGAAGAGGTCGGACAGCAGTTTTCGGTGACCCGAGAGCGTATCCGGCAGATTGAAGCCAAGGCGCTTCGCAAGCTGAAGCACCCCTCCAGGTCGCGGAAGCTCAGGAGCTTCCTCGACAACTAGGCGCTGTGTTCCTCTCTGATGAAGCGGGGAGGAACAGAGCAGTGCTTAGTCGAGGCGGTGGATCGGGCCGCCATTGTGATGGCTCGAGCGACTTATGCGCGATCCATTTCGATCAAGGCCCGGAGTGATCCGGGCCTTTTCTTGGTCGGTGCAAGGCTCCGTTCAGCACATCGACGCGTGGGGGCTGAAATCCGGCCTGGATAACGCTCCCGTTAAGCGGGGCGGCCCAAGGTCCGATCAGCGCTGTCATCGGCGCAGAACCTTCCAGCACGGAACAGCGATGCCAGGCGCAGAGGAGCCGAGGGACGACACCGGCGCAGACCCGGCGCCGAGCACCCATTCGATCAGTGTCGCGATCCTGGCGGCCCTCGCTTTCGTGCCGATCGTGGTGGCGGCTGGATTTCTGACCGAGCATCCGGCGACCCTGGCGGTGCCGGCCGATATTTCGGTTCTTGCGCTGCGCGGCGCGATCGACGGCGAGGCCGCGGCCCGGCCGCCGACGCCCTCTCGCGCCGGCTACTGACCGTGCCTTCGCCGCCTCATGGCGCTCCGGCGAACACGTCTTGCGTTACTGAAGCGTTGCGCCGTTGATCGTCACGGGGCCGGTGCCGAAGGCGATGACCCAGGTTAGGCTGCCGTCCGGATTGGGCTTTGCCAGGTTCTTGGCCAAGACCAGCGGACCGAGGACCTGCCCGGCGCCCGGATCCGTAGCGGCCTGCGCCTGAAGGGCCGCGATCTCCTTGTCGAGACCCGTGCCCGTGATGGTGACGCTTCCCGCAGGCGTCGGACCCATGTTGGCCCGCCCCTCCATCTTGAGATCCAGCGCCGCCGTGGTGATCCGACTCGGCGCCAGCGTCACGGTTCCGGTTCCGGGCCAGAACAGATGGCTCACGGCCTCCTTCTGCTCGGGCGATATGATCACGTCCTTGGACAGATCGACGTCCTTGATCAATTCCTGGCCGGCTTCCGTGGCATGGAACCCGTCGAGCGCCACATGCAGGTCGAGAGCCTTGGGAACGAGCCCAGCCGACCAGGGCGGCAACTGGCCGGGGGGAATGACGAGATCGGCGATCGAGATCGCGTAGGCCATGTTGCCAGTTCCGGACAAGCCCGCCGCGTCGATGCTGCCGCCCAGCGTCTTGGCGGTCACGACGCCGATCGGCGTCGTTACGGCAAGGGTCGACAGCGACGCACTCTCCTTCAGAGCATCGAAAAATGGCAGGCCGGCTTGCAGCATGGCCTTGAGATCACCCTGCGACGCCACGATGCTGTCGTGCGTCGGATGAGCCACAACGAAGGCCCAGAGATCGAGCAGCGATCCGGCGCGGAGACGGTCGAAGGCGAAATCGTTCGTGCTGTCGGGCGTCGTGTAGCTCAGAACCATGCCGGGACGCGCGGGCGGCGGCACGGCCGGATTACCGGAGACGGGAGCGGAAGGGCCGGGCTTGAAGACGACATCGGCCGCCGTTCCGCTCGTGGCGTAGTGGCCCTGAACGGTCGTCGTGCCGTTCTCGGCCGCCACCCCGGTTCCATTGAGAAGGACTTTGTCGATGCGGCGGTTCTGCGTCAGAGTCGGCGCCGTCTGAGCCAGCGTGTAGCCGGTCTGTTCCTGCTTGTAGCTCGAGAGAGCGTGAAGTTTTGGATCGAAGAGACCGTCGAAGGCGCTCGAAGCCGCGGCGAAGTTCACGGTCTGCTGGCCCACGTGAAGCACGAGAGGCGGGCTGTCGTCGCTGTGCACCTTCCAGGTCCCATCGGGCAACGGCGTCAGGGTCACGGCCGTCACATAGGGGTCGATCGTCACGCCGAAGCTCGAGAGGGCGGCTGCGGCGCGCTTGAGGTCGAGCGTCAGCGCATAGGCATCGCCCTTCGGCTCGACGGTGACGCCACTCGTTTCGCCCGGGGCCGGTTGACTGACGTAACGCTCGAGGACGGCCTTCAGCCGGGCGGCTTCTTCCGGAGTCGCCGGTGCGGCTGCAGCCGATAGAGCCGGGATCGCGGCGGCGGCCGTAGCCAGCAGGAGCCTTCTGAACATCGAGCCCTCTTTGTCGAGCAATCCGGAACGGCGCGCCGTCCGGGAGCGACTCCGGGAGCCGCCGCGACGCACCATAGAGCACGGGCCGATATGCCGATAGGCGAAGCCGAGCCAACCCAAATCACCGCCTCCGGGCGAGCCCTTCGGATGAGAACCCGAAACCGAAACGGCGGTCCGGCGTTGTGGCTGCGACGATCAAGCCCGAGCTGCTGTGAGAGCCGGCGGGTCACCATACCAGGAGCCGAAGGCCCTCCCCCATGACCATGTTCGACACGCACGGTGTGTTTCGAGTGGCGGCCCGGGTGGCCGTTGCGGGCGTGGTCACCCTCGGCGCCGTGCGGAGCGCTTCCGCCGACGACGCCGGAATCCATGAGTTCCTGTCGGCGATCTTCAACGGTGGGACCGTGCAGTCGCAGGCCGCTCCCGCGTCAGTGGCGCTGAGCGCTGGCGAAATCGTCGAGTTGCCCCGATCCATTCGCTCGCGGCCTCTTACCGTTCGGCTACACAGGCCGTCACCGAAATACGTCGTGTCCCGCGACGTGCCAGGAAAGTCCGCTAAGGTTTCGATCTTCGAGGACAGGACCTTGCGCCGCGGTGACGCGGTGATGACCGCCGATGGAATTCGGATCTTCGCGGGATCGACCTCCTGGCCTTATGCGCCGCAGGATTTCGTCAGCCTAAACGACGCTGGCCGGCTGAGCCGGGACACATCAAAGGTGCTCGCGGCCCTCGACCGGGCGCCGCGCGGCTGATCGAAGGCCGGACGTCCGTCGGTTACGGGAACCGCAAAGCCCCAACCGCGTTGACGCTAGAACATTTCATGAACATGGACTTCAGATCATGACCGACCAAGCGGACCACAACCCAAAGCTCGACGAGAACCCCGGTTCCAACACCGTCAAGAACCCGGATGATTGGACCACCGGTGGGGAGCCCATGACGGGTGCCCAGGCTTCCTACCTCAAGACACTGACGGAAGAGGTGAAGGAGGCCGACGAGGGCTACGAGGACGGGCTCACCAAGGCCGAAGCCTCGAAGAGGATCGACGCATTGAAATCCAAGGCCGGACACTGAGCCGACCAACGCTAATCGCGCCTTCGCGGCCCAGACCCGGCACGCTGGGCCGCGCTGCGGCGTCCATCGCCATGGTGGGCACCGTCGCCGTATGGAAATCCGCGGTGGCGGCCACCAATATGCATTGGTATGCGGGTCTGCTGAAACCGACCTTCGCACCGCCGCCATGGATTGCCAGTATCGGCGCGCTGGGTCTGGCAGCGAGCCTTGCCCTCGCAGTCTTTCGGGTGCTCGGCACGCCCGACTACCTCCCTGACCGCCCCGCCGCCTTGCGGCTCTTTGGTTTGGGTCTGGTCCTCGATGCAGCGTGGTCCTGGCTGTTCTTCGGCGGACACCATCCCAGCGTGGCGCTCGGGACCGCGGCAGCACTGGCCATCTGCGTTGCCTTGACGGCGTGGCGCTTCGCCATCGTGGACCGCCGGGCCGGCCTCATGCTGCTTCCCTGGGTGTTGGCGGCCTTCTTCACCTTCCTGCTCGACCTGTCGATCGCTCTGCGCAACGGCTGAGTGAACCTGTTGCGGTCTCCGCACGTCGGAACTCGTCGTCGCGATCGACCGCCGGTCGAGCGAATCGGGATAGGATCTGGCTCCCCGGAGGCCTTCGCCTCCTGACTATGAGGAGCCGAGCCATGGGCAAGATCAGCACTCAGGATGGTACCGAGATTTTCTACAAGGACTGGGGGCCGCGGGATGCCCGGCCAGTCGTTTTCCACCATGGCTGGCCGCTCAGCGCCGACGATTGGGACAACCAGATGCTGGTGTTCCTACAGCACGGCTACCGGGTCATCGCGCATGACCGGCGCGGTCACGGCCGGTCGAGCCAGACCTCCACCGGCAACGACATGGACACCTATGCGGCCGACGTCGTCGAACTCGCCGCCGCGCTCGACCTCAAGGACGCGGTCCATATCGGCCATTCCACCGGCGGAGGTGAGGTCGCACGTTACGTCGCGCGGGCCGAAGCCGGGCGCGTCCGCAAGGCGGTGCTGATCAGCGCCGTGCCCCCCATCATGGTTCAGTCTGCGAAAAACGCCGGCGGCCTACCCCTTGAGGTCTTCGACGGTTTCCGCGCCGCGCTCGCGGCCAATCGCGCGCAATTCTATCGCGAGGTCCCCACCGGGCCGTTCTACGGCTTCAACCGACCTAGCGCGAAGATCTCCGAAGGCCTGATCGGCAACTGGTGGCGCCAGGGCATGATCGGCGGCGCGAAAGCACAGTACGATTGCATCAAGGCCTTTTCGGAAACGGATTTCACCGAGGACCTGAAGCAGATCACTGTCCCGGTCCTGGTGCTGCATGGGACAGACGATCAGATCGTCCCCTATGCGGATTCCGCGCCGCTGTCGGCGGCCTTGCTGAAGCAGGGCACGCTGAAAAGCTTCGACGGGCTGCCCCACGGCATGTGCAGCACCCATCCCGAGGTGATCAACCCCGAGCTCTTGGCCTTCGCCCAAGGCTGATGCCGCGCCTACGGTGTCGCGTCAGCCGCTGAACCACTGGAGCGTTACGCGTCGATGACGCCGATGAAGGGCAGTTGCCGATAGCGGTGAGCGGCATCCATGCCGTAACCGACGACGAAGAGGTCCGGGCAGGAGAAGCCGACGAAGTCGGCATCCATGGCAACGGCACGCTTGCCCGGCTTTTCCAGCATGACCGCCACCAAAACGCGGCGAGCACCGCGGCCGAGCAGAAGGTCGCGCGCGAAGGAGAGAGTCCGACCCGACTCGAGAATGTCGTCGATCAGCAGCACGTCGCGGCCGGCGACGTCGGAGTCGATGTCCCGGACAACGGTCACGGTGCCGGACGATTGCGTGCCGGCGCCGTAGCTCGAGAGATGCACGAACTCCACCTCCGGAGTGAGACCCGCGTCGTGCATGGCCCGCAGCAGGTCGGCGGCGAACATGAACGAGCCTTTGAGCACCGCGACGGCGAGGAGATCGCGCGGATCGGCAGCCGCGATGTCCCGGGCCAGCGCCTGGTTACGATCCGCGATCTGGTGGGTATCGAAGAGAATGCGG
>JAYVMK010000034.1:0-3861 GCA_043758995.1 Lichenibacterium sp.
GTGACCTTCCAGCCCGCCACCCAGATGGCATCCTTAACGACCACTGGCACGCCGGCGAGTGGTAGATACTCCCCGGCGGCGAGGCGCTGCTCAACGGCCTCGGCCTCGCGTAGGCTATCGCCGGGGTCGATCGTTACGATCGCGTTGATGGCAGGATTATTCGCAGCGATACGCTCCAGAGCGTCGGCCACGACATCGGAAGGTCGAGCAAGCCCGCGGCGAACGTCGGCCGCGATCGCCAGGGCCGAAGCCGTCGCGGCGCTCATGCGAATAGGTCCTCGCGGCGGTCGTCATAGTAGCGCAGCTTGCGTCGGATCTCTGGAATGGCGCCGACGTCGAGGTCGGTCAGGACCAGACCGGGCCCGAGGTTTCGCGGGCGGAGTGCCAGAACACGACCGTCGGCGTCGATGATGGTCGAATGGCCGTAATTGTCGACGACGCCGCCGCCGACCTGCTCGTCACCGACCTTGTTGGCGCAGAGCACGGCAAGCCCGTTCTCGCGCGCGTGGGTCCGCATCTCTCCGATGAAGAACTCCATATCGTCGCCTCCGCTGCCCGCGACCGGGACGACGACGAGGTCGGCGCCTTGCCGGCGCAGGGCACGCCATGCCTCTGGGAAGCGCCGATCGTAGCAGACGAGGATGCCGACCCTGATACCGCCAGTTTCGACGACGTGCAGGGCGTCGCCAGCATCGAAATGAGCCTTTTCGTTGAACCCCGGCGGTGGATCCTCCCCCACCGGCAGGTGCAGCTTGCGCGCGACGGGGCCGGGCCGCAGCGGCGCCCCATCGGATCCGAAGCCCAGCACGGCATTGTGAAAGCGACCCGTCGCAGAGTTCCGCTCGTAGAAGGGCAGGAAGATCGCGACGCCGATCTCGGCGGCGAGAGCCGAGAACCGGAGCGCCAACGGTCCATCGGCGGGCTCCGCCCAGGGGCGATAAAGCTCCGGGGCGTCGCCGCAGAAATAAGGCAGCGTCGCCATTTCCGGCAGGGCAACGATCCGGGCGCCCGCGGCCGCGGCCTCGCGCACCGCGGTTTCCGCGACAGCGACGTTGCCAGCGAGATCCATCGTGCAGCCCGGCAGTTGAACCGCAGCAAGCCGCAGCATCACGCCACGCGCTCCTGCTCGGCGAAGGCTCGGTCGACTTCGTCGCGCAAGAGGTCGGTCAGATGATCCGATAAAGCGTGGAACTCCGGACTGCGGGGATCGCGCGGCCGTGGCAAGTCGATCGGCACGATGCTCTTGATCCGCCCAGGTCGGGACGTGAACACCACCACCCGGTCGGCTAAGCCAACGGCCTCGTCGATATGATGTGTGACGAACAGCATCGAGGCGCCGCTCTCGCGCCAGACTTCGATGAGGAAATCCTGCATCTTGGAGCGGGTCTGAACGTCGAGCGCAGCGAAGGGCTCGTCGAGCAGCAGCACCTCGGGCCGCAGCGCCAGGGCGCGAGCCATGGCGGCTCGCTGGCGCATGCCGCCGGAGAGCTGGTCCGGGCGCTTGTCGGAGGCGTCGGCGAGGCCGACCTTACGCAGGAGTTCGGAGGCCGTGTTGCGCCGCTCCTCGGCACCCATGCCGCGCAACTTAAGCCCGAAGGTCACATTCTCGCCAACCGACATCCAGGGGAAGAGCGAGGATTCCTGGAAGATCAGGCCGCGGTCGGTGCCCGGGCCCGCCACATCCGCACCGCCGCTTGTGATGGTGCCGCTGGTGAGTTGCTCGAGGCCCGCGATCAGGTACAGCAACGTGCTCTTGCCGCAGCCGCTCGGGCCGAGAAAGACCACGAATTCGCGTCGATCGACAAGGAGATCAATCCCGTCAAGGGCCGTGACGGTCCCCCCTGACGTCTCCCAACTCTTGGAAACGCCTCGGCAGACGACGAGAGAGGGCTTGGATGACGGAGGGCGCGCCATCATAGCCGCCCCACAGCACTTGGGGGAACCCAGAACAACACCCGTTTCTGCACCTGTCGCAGTGTCACGTCGAACAGGAAGCCGACGATGCCGATCAGCGTCATCGTGAAAAACGACAGGCTGGAGTTGAACGTGTTGCGGGCCAGCATGACGATCTGGCCGAGGCCGCTGCCGACCCCTGTGGCCTCCGCTACCAGCACCACCATCCAGGCGCCGAAGAGGTTCATGCGCAGCGTCATGAACAGCGACGGTAGAATGGCTGGGATGATGACGTGCAGGAAGAGCTGCCGTCGGCTCGCCCCCATGATGGCGCCGACGTTAAGATAGGTGCGGCTGACCGAGTCGATCTGGCTGATGGTCGATAGCGTCATGACGAAGAACAGCGAGATGAACACCATGAAGATCGCCGGCGGATTGCCGATCCCGAAGACGAAGATCGCCACCGGCAGCCAAGCGATCGGCGAGATCGGCGCCAGCAGCGTGATGGTCGGCAGTGTGAGATTTCCGAAGGGCTTGAAGTAGCGGATCAACAGGCCCGTGCTGACGCTGAAGGTGAAGCCTAGCGCCAGGCCTGCGATAACGCGCAGGCTCGACGCCACGATCGTCATCAGCAGCGCCACATAGGCACTGTCTGACGAGACCTCGCCGATGACGTCGCTCGACACGAAAGCCTGCGACTGGTCCGCGAAATGGGCCAGGAATATGTGGGGCGGAGGCAGGAGGAGCGGATCGGCCCAGCCGACCGCCCATGCCGCTTCCCAAAGGCCGGCGAAGCAGCCGATGGATAGGATCCACCAGAAGGCCACGGTGAGCCCCCCGACCGCGCGCGCCCGCCGCATGGTCGTTGAAGCGACGGCGGGCAGCGAGCCCGCGGAAAGGGGGAGCGCCTTCATGCAGATTTCAGCTTCAGCTGGCCGTAGAGGTCGGCGTTTTCGGCGATGACCTCGTTCAGCATGCTCCAGTCGAAGATGTCGGCCGTCGGCAGCGTCTTGATGTAGCGCAGGTCCTTGAGGTTCTGCGCTCGGCCCAGGATGAAGTCCTGGTTTTTGCGTTGATCGATCATGCCGGGCTGCTTGGTCGAGGCATCCAGCGCCGCGTCGAAGGTGGTCTTGAAGTATTTGGGGGTGGTCAACTTGATGGCCGCCTCGCGGTCCGTCTCCTCGAAGTGCTGCCCCATCATCATGGCCTTGATGAGCGCCTTCACGGCAGGACGGTTCTCGGTGATGAGCTTAGACCGCACCGCCAGGACGCAATCGGTATAGAGGGGCCCGTAGACGTCGGTGCCGTCCGACAGTTTGACGGCGCCTTTGCGCGACGCGAGCGCCTGTGAGGCATAGGGCTCGATGTGGCACATGGCATCGATGTTGCCGCCGATGAAGGCCTGCGCCAGTTCCGGCGAGGTGCCGAAGTAGCGGACCTTGACGTCGGCGAAGCTCATGCCTGCCTTCTTGAGATAGTCAAGCGGCAGCATTTCCAGCGTGTCGGCCTGGAAGGTGCCGATGGTCTTGCCCTTCAGATCCTGGGCTGAGTTGATACCGGGCTGGGCCACGATCACGCAGCCCTGGACGCCCGACCCCGCCACGATCTTCACGGGGGCGCCTGCGTCGTAGAGGGTCATGAAGTTGGTGTAGGGCACGACCGAGACATCAACCACGCCGGCGCCGAACAGCGCTGCCACATCGGCATTGGTGGGAGTGACGACGAAATCGATCGCGACCCCATCGGCTTGGCCATAACCCTTCTCCTTAACCATGAAGAAGGGGCAGTTGCAGAGGCCGGTGCCGTGCGTGGCCTTGAAGGTCGTGAGCGTCGCGGCCTCCGCCGGGCTCGAACACAGGAATCGGCTCGCCGCGACGGCTCCGCCGACACAGGCGGCCCCGGCCAGGAGAGTGCGGCGATTGATCCCGGCGGCGGCGAAGGGATCGGCGGCGCTGGGCTTCGAGTCAA
>JAYVMK010000035.1:0-5748 GCA_043758995.1 Lichenibacterium sp.
TCTCGGCCGCGAGTCCGCGGCCGTTGGCGGTCATCACCTCGACATCGTAGTTCAAAGATCGCACGGGGATCTTCAGGCGAACCGCGTCCTCCCAGCGCAGCACGACGGATGATGCGCCGGTGTCGAGCGTGAAGGCCACCCGCACTTTGCCGACGCTGCTGTCGAGCGTGAAGCCGCCGTCGGGTCGCCGAAAAGCCGTCACCTCTTTGGGGCCGCTCTCGATCAGCGTGCCCGGCACCAGGACCGCCAGGACGCGTTCGGCCACGGTGCCGAGTTCAAAGCGATAGGCGTAGCCCGCCAGAGCCACGAACATCAGCACGCCCCAGAGGCCGAGGCTGATGAGACCCGCCAGAAATCGGCCGCGGAACAGGCCGGGGATGGCGGTGGCAAAACAGGTCGCGAAGGTCCCGTGGACGATGATCTTCGTCCAGTCGGAGGCGGTGAGTTCGCTCCAGTCCACGGGCACCCGGTCCATCGCTGCACCCAGATAGGAGGGCGCCACAGCGCCAATGGCTAGAGCGCGGCGGGCATGTCGTCCAGCAGGCGATCCCGGGATGCGGCCAACCGTCCTTGCAGCCGGGCCATGATGCGACGACGCTCCGTCTCGCTCAAGCCGGCCCAGGCTGCGATTTCCGCAAGGTCGCGGCCGCATCCCAGGCAGAGCCCGGCGGACGCGTCGAGGGTGCAGAGACCGATGCAGGGTGAGGACGCGGTGCGCATACGGTTTGCTACAGGATCGACCCGCCGAGGAGAAGCCCGAGCAGCAGCGCGACCTCGCAGAGCTGTTGACAGGCGCCCGCCACGTCGCCGGTGTGACCACCGATCTGCCGGCGGGCGAGGCTGGTCGTCCATCCTGCCGCCACCACCGAAAGGCCAAGCCCCAAAGCGGCGCGGGGCCAGCCGGCGCCCCCCGCGACCGGCAGAAGCAGGCCGATCACGAGGGCCAGACTCGCCGCTGTCGGAAAAACCTCCGCCGGAAGGCGACCGGCCCCGTGGCCGAGGCCATCCGAACGCGCCGGCGTCAGCAGAGCCATCGGCATCAGCCCGAAGCCACGCGATGCCGCACCGGCCGCCAGCAGAGCGGCACCGGCGAGAGCCGGGCCGCCGCGCTCGGCAAGCGCCGCGATACAGGCTGTTCGGAGCAGCAGCGAGAAGCCGATCGCCAGGGCGCCGTAGCTGCCGAGCCGGCTGTCCCGCATGATCTCGAGCTTGCGCGTCCGGGTCGTGCCGCCACCGAACCCGTCGGCCAAGTCGGCGAGGCCGTCCTCATGCAGACCGCCGCCGATCATCACGGTCGCGAGCAGGGCCAGGATAGCTGCCACCATGGCCGGCAGGCCGAGCCACAAGGCGAGCGTCAGTGCGGCCGCGCCCATCGCACCCACGACGCAGCCGGCCAGCGGCGCCCAGCGCAGGCAATGCGCGAAGGGGTTCGGGGCGAAGGCGGTTTCGAGCGCCAGGGCCGGCAGCGGCAGGCGCGTGTAGAAGCGCAGGCAGGTCAGGACTTCGGCGGCGAGGGCGAGGGGCGCTGGCATGGTCCGCTCGTTCTGCCATAAGACGGGCACGAGATCACACGACCCCGAGCCGAGCGCCCCAATGTCCACCAGCGGCCTGCCATTCGACGACATCCGCGCCCTCATGGCCCATCTGCCGCCGCTCGACGCGGAGGCCGCCGCCGCCATCCGTGGGCGCGACGCGCTCCTCACGAAGCCGCCGGGTTCGCTCGGGCGGTTGGAGGACCTCGCGGTGTGGCTCGGCGCCGTCCAGGCCAAGGCGATCCCGACCGCGTCGCGCCCGCTGGTGGCGGTCTTCGCCGGCAATCACGGCGTCGCGGCGCGGGGCGTGTCGCCGTATCCCACATCCGTCACCGCCGGCATGGTGGCGAATTTTGCAGCCGGCGGGGCCGCCATCAACCAGATCTGCGGCCATCTCGGTCTAGGTCTCAAAGTCTTCGAACTGGCGCTCGAGATCCCGACGGCCGATATCACCGTGGCTCCGGCACTCGACGAAGCCGGCTGTGCCGCCACGATCGCCTTCGGCATGGAAGCGATCCATGGCACCGATCTGCTGTGTCTCGGCGAGATGGGAATCGGCAACACCACGATTGCGGCCGCCATCTACACGGCGCTGTTCGGCGGCGAGGCGCGCCAGTGGGTCGGGCGCGGCACCGGGGTCGACGATGCCGGTTACGCCCGCAAGGTGACCGTAGTCGAGGAGGCCGTGGCGCTCAATCAGGGCCATCTCGATGACCCGTTGGAAGTGCTGCGGCGCCTCGGCGGCCGCGAGGTCGCCGCCATGGTAGGGGCCATTCTGGCGGCACGCATCGAACGCGTCCCGGTCATCCTCGACGGCTACGTGGTGTGCGCCGCCGCAGCTGTGCTCCAAGCCATCGATCCGACGGCGCTCGACCATTGCGTCGCGGGCCACCGCTCCGCCGAAGGCGCGCACGGCGAAGTCCTGCGCCGGCTCGGCAAGGAGCCGCTGCTCGACCTCGGGATGCGCCTCGGGGAGGGGACAGGAGCGGCGCTGGCGGCCGGCATCGTACGCTCGGCCCTGGCCGCCCATACCGGCATGGCGACCTTCGATCAGGCGGGCGTCGCCAACAAGGCCTGATGCGGTCCAGGTCTGATCGTTAGAGGCGGTGCTCTCTCAGGCCGCCGGCCGATGGGGCCACCGGTTCGGTTGCGCGGGTATGTCGCCCACCGTCTGAGACGCCGTGCCCGGCAGCGTGTCGATGATGCGCTCGGGCGGGAGGATCACGATGACTTCGGTGCCTTGGCGCACCTTGGACCTGATCGTGAACGAGCCGCCGTGAAGCTCCACGAGGCCCTTCACGATCGGCAGGCCGAGACCGGAGCCTTCCTCGGCATTCTTCTGCGCCAGGGTGCCGCGACCGAAGGAGGTCATGACGATCGGGATCTCGGCTTCGGGGATACCGGGGCCGGTGTCGCGGATCGCGATATATTGGCCGCCCTGCGCCGTCCAACCGACCTTGATCGTCACGGTGCCGCCCTGAGGCGTGAACTTGATGGCGTTGGACAGCAGATTCAGCACCACTTGCCGGATGGCGCGTTCGTCGGCCCAGATCGGCGGCAGGCTCGGCTCGATCATTTCGGTGACGGTGATCTCGCGCTTAGACGCGCGGATGTTCAGCAGGTGCTGGCAATCCTCGACGATCAGCGCCAGCGAGGTTGATTCCTCCTTGAGATCGTAGCGGCCCGCTTCGACGCGCGACAGGTCGAGGATCTCGTTGATCAGCATGAGCAGATGCTGGCCGCTCGAATGGATATCCGCCGAATAGTCGCGGTAGACCGCGACGCTGTGCTGCCCGAAGAGCTCGCCCTTCATCACCTCCGAGAATCCCAGAATGGCATTGAGCGGGGTGCGGAGCTCGTGACTCATGGTGGCGAGAAAGCGGCTCTTGGCGAGGCTGGCCTCCTCGGCCCGGCGTCGTGCCTCGTCGGAATTCAGCTTCGACTGTTCGAGTTCGACGATGAGTTCGTCCTTCTCGGCCTGGAACGACAGTGTAGTGAGGGTCGTGGCGTAGAGCCGTCGCGCCAGGACCACGAAATAGAGCTGGGCGCCGCCGGCCACCGCCAGCACGGGCAGGAATTGATAGCCCACAGCCGGCTGCGCGAAGGCCGCGATCGCGACCGTCAGGGGCACGAGTCCCGCATAGACGGCCATTGGTACGGGTGCCGAGATCATCGCCGACATGGCGCCAACGAGGAGCAGCACGAAGAGCACGAAGGTCTGCGCCGCGGCGTCATGCGCTCCGATGACAAGCAACACGCTCGATGCCCAGACGGCTCCCTGAAGGGCCTCGGCCACGATGAAACTTCGTTTCCAGCCCCCGAGCTTGGGATGCCCGCCCGCCTGCCGCAGGAAAACGCGGGCCTGGATCACCACGCCCAGGATCGACGTCCAGGTCAGGGCCAGCCAGGCTCCGGCCCAAAGCGGCGAGACCCAGCGCGACAGGACTCCAGCGGTGACGAAGGCCAGGACAGCCTGAGCCAAGGTAGCGCCACGACGGCCGCCCGCGAACAAGCGGACCAGCGCGAGGTCGAAGGCGTGGTTGCCGGTCGTGCTGGAGGTCAGCTTGGCGCGAACATCCTTCAGCTTCGTGTCGGTTCGACGACGCCGCAAGGGCCTGCCGGCCTCGAAGCCGCGACCGCGATCGCTGAAAGTCGCGGTCACCTTATCCATGGATCGACACACTCACCGACGCCGTTCGACACCTGGACGACACTGGTGGAGAAACGTTAATGGACGGCTCACGACGTTCATAGAATTCACCTGCGATCATTCCGCGGTGGCTCATGCTCCAATGTGGGTTCCAGATGAACGGCGCCGTTTAACGGCCTGTTCGAGCTCGGTTATTTCATGAACCCTGAAAGCCAGGTGAGGACCGCTCCGACGTTCTGCGGCGCCATGCGAGGCTGCCGCGTCTGTGTCGAGCGCCCCCGAGGCGCGCCGCTGCCCCACGAGCCCCGGCCTATCTTCCAGCTCGCCGAAGGCGTTCGCCTCGTCATCGCCAGCCAGGCACCCGGCATCCGGGCCCATGAGAGCGGCATCCCTTTTCAGGACCCGTCCGGTCAACGTCTGCGCCAGTGGATGGACCTCGACGAAGCGCGGTTCTACGACCCTGGCCGCGTCGCCATTTTGCCGATGGGCTTCTGCTTTCCGGGTCACGACGCCAGCAAGGGCGATCTGCCGCCGCGCCCCGAGTGCCGACACACGTGGCACGACGAGGTTTTCGCCAGCCTGCCGTCGGTCGAGACCATCCTGGCTATCGGGCTCTCCTCCATCCGCTACCACGCCCCTCGACTCGGCGTGCCGCGACCGGCCGGACAGGGGTTGGGGGAGACGGTGGCGGATTGGCGGCGCTACTTCGAGCGGCCGGCACCGCGCATGCTGCCGATGCCACACCCGTCCTGGCGCAACAGTGGGTGGCTGAAACGGCATCCCTGGTTCGAGGCGGAGCTGCTCCCCGTCCTCCGCGCCGAGGTGCAGCGGCTGGTGTAACGACATCCGGCTCGGCGCAGCGGGCGGATCCTAGCGGGAGTGCGAGCATTGAGGCTCGACAGTGCTTGCCAGCGAAAGTGTACCGGATGAGCGAGATGACGATCCGTCCCACCCTAGACGAGCCCGACGACGACCCGTTCGTCTGGCTCGAGGACATCGAGGGGGAGCGTTCCACCGCCTGGGTCGACGCCCGCAGTGCCGAGACGGTCGCGCGGTTCGGGGGGCCGCAACGCGATGCCGATGCGGCCACCTTGGCGGCGCTCCTCGACCGCCCCGACAAGATCCCCGGTGTGACCCGCCGTGGCGAGTTCCTCTACAACGTCTGGCAGGACGCCGAGCACCCGCGCGGTCTCTGGCGCCGGACGACGCTCGCCTCCTACAGGCAGCCGAGCCCGGCCTGGGACGTGCTGCTCGATCTCGACGCCCTGGCGCTGGCCGAAGGGGAGGACTGGGTCTTTGCCGGATCCAGCATGGAGCCGAGCCAGCGCCGCCGGACGATCCTGCGCCTGTCGCGCGGCGGCAGCGACGCTGTCGTTTTGCGGGAGTTCGATCTCGTTAGCCGCAGCTTCCCGGCCGACGGTTTCTCGGCCCCGGAATCGAAATGCAGCTGCTCGTGGCTCGATCCCGACACGCTGATTCTCTGTTCGACGCTGGCTGGGGCGCCGGGCATCGGGATGGCGACGCGCTCAGGCTATGCGCGCACGGTTCGGCTTTGGACCCGGGCGT
>JAYVMK010000036.1:0-5656 GCA_043758995.1 Lichenibacterium sp.
GCACGTCCCGGCAGATCGCTGCGCTCGACGAGCCAGGCCGCCGCCGTCCCGATGACCACGGATCCAGCCGTGACGGCGACGGCGAGTTCCAGCGTGCTCGCCAGGAGTTCGGCCGTGAAAGGCCGGATCAGCAGATCGGTCGCACCGGCCCAGCCGACCGAGGCCGCCTGCCACGCCACATAGGCGAGCGGCAGCGCCGCCAGGGCGACCGCGACCGCGAGCGGCAGGATGAGCCACGACGGCGTCGCCGGGAGACCGCGGCGCCGCCGATGCGAATGGCCGAGGCCCGTCGCCGCCATCAATTGATGCCGACGGCCCGTTCGAGGTCGAGGGCCGAGGCGGCATCGCCGATCTCGGCGGCGGAAACCGGCGAGGGATCGAGCTGGTCGAAGGCCTTCAGCGCCGTCGGCGAGGCGACGCCGGGACGCAGCGGAAAGTCGCCGGCCGCGTCGGCCAGGATCTTCTGCCCCTCCTCGCCGACCGCAAAGGCGGCGAACTTCTCGGCCTCGGCCTTGTGGGGCGCGTATTTCGGGATGGCGAGGCCCGACACCGTCACCAGCGCGCCGGGATCCTTCTTGCCGATATAGTGGACACGGGCCTGAAGCGTGTCGGCACCGCGCTCCTTGGCGACCGCGAGCCAGTAATTGTCGGCGTTGACGGCGAGTTCGACCTCGCCGCGATCGACGGCCAGCACCATGGCGGTGTTCTTCGGGAAGGCCTTGCCGTTGGCCTTGAGCCCGGTGAGCCAAGCCTTGGCGGCTTCGGTGCCCTTCTGCTTCTCCACGGCGACGACCATTTCGAGGAAGGCGGCGGCGCGCGGATTATAGGCGAATTTGCCGGCCCATTCGGGCTTGGCAAGGTCCAGGATCGAGGCCGGAAGTTTGGCTTCGTCGATCATCTGGCGATTGTACAGAAGCACGAAGCTGCGTGCCGTGACGCCGACCCAATCCTGATGAGCGCCACTGAACTGCGGCGGGATCGCCGACATGACGGCGGGCGGCAGCGGGCTCAGCAGGTTCTTGTCGGCCAGCGTCACTAATGCGGTGGAATATTCGGCGTAGAAGATGTCGGCGGGGGTACGTTCGCCCTCCTGGGCGATCTGCTGCGCCAGGGCCGGAGCTCCATTGTCGCGGAACGCCACCTTGATGCCGGTCTTCTGCGCGAAGGCGGCGGCCAGCGCCTCGATCGGACCTTCGTCCTGGCTGTTGTAGATCGTCAGGGTGCCGGCCTCGGCGGCCCGCACGGGACCACCGGTCAGGACCGTCAGAGCGGCAGCCAGAAAAGCTCCGCGGAAGGCAGTGGCGCTGCGCGGGCGCGACATGGTCATCGAGCGATCCTCGTGATCGGCGCTTAGGCGCGCCCCTCCTGTCGAAGATCTCCGCTCCGCGCCTGTATAGGCCTGGGTAGCAGGATCCCCGAACGTGATGAGGTTCTATAGCGAGGGTACGGCGCGGCCGTCAATTGCTGACACAGTCACGGAAGGCCGCAGCGCTATTCTATATTTTGGAATTATTCCATTGTAACGGTACCACGTCGATCGCCGATAACGGCGTTGCATCGAGCTCGGGCAGGACGGCGTCCCTCGCCGGCATCATGGGCGGCCTCGGCAAGGCCGGCAGGCGCTTCACCCCGCCTTTACCATTTCGGCCTTTCATGAAGCCTCGGGCTGGATCGCTCTGGTTGCGCCTCTGCGGCGTCGCCCAGCCGCCGACCTTGCCTCTCCCGAACTGGCCTACCTTTGCCGCCGGCCGAGGTGCTCCAGAGCCATCGAGTTTCGACGGACGCATCGCCATGAGGCACCATTTTCTCCCGGCCGTTCTCGTGACGATCTGCATCGGTGCTGCCTCTCCTGCCCTGGCTGACGATGCGGATTGCGGGCTGCTCTGCCGGCTCAGCGGCTATCTGTCGACGGATCACATGGCCGCGGAGCCCAATGGTGGCGGTGCCACGACGGCTTCGAAGGGCCACAAGGCGCATGTCGCTCACAAGTCGGCGACGAAAGCTGGTCCGAAGCTCGCCGCCAAAGCAAAGGCGCCCGTCGCCGAAACCACGAAGACCGCCGCGGTCAAGCCCGCCGCCAAGGTCTCCCCTGCCCTTGCGGCCCGCGTTTCACCCGTGCCGACGACGACGACCGCCGCCGCCCGTCCGCTCCTCGCCGCCGCGCGCCCTCGGAGCAAGCCGGTCACGGCTCCCCAAGCGGAGCCGCAGGCCGTTGCCGAAGTCACCCCGGTTCCGGCGAAGCCGCCCCTCCGTCGTCGGGTGGTCTCGCAGGCGCGACCTCCCGCTCAGACGTCCGCCAGCTTGACGGCATCGGCGATCATTCCCGGCGCCGCCCCGGCGATGCCCATGGGCTTCCAGCCCTTCAACGTCTCGTTCCATTGAGCCCGTTGGCGGTCAGAACGGACGGACGTCGGAAGCCACACCGTTTGCAGACACATATTGACGCCGGGCAGTTGCGGCCTCACGGCGTCGGCGGCATCGCCCGGTGGTGGTCGGAGATGCGGTCGAGGTAACTGAATTCCTCGCGCGCCTGCGGCTGGATCGATGTGATCAGTCGGGCCCCGCGGCCATAGGTCAGCCAGGCCCAGACCCAGTTCAGATAGACGGTGACGCGATTGCGCGCGCCGATCAGGAAGAACAGGTGGACGACGCTCCACAGGAGCCAGCCGACCACGCCGGTCACCTTGATCCTGCCGAGGTCGGCGATGGCCGCCGAACGCCCCACCATGGCCATTTGGCCCTGGTCGTCGTAGCGGAACGGCGCCGGAAGCGGCTCGCCGACGAGGCGGGCCATCAGCACCTTGGCGACATGCGCGCCCTGCTGTTTGGCCACGGGCGCAACGCCCGGCAGCCGATGGCCTGCGCCGTTCTCCATGTAGGTACAGTCACCGACCGCATAGATGTCGGGATGGCCGGGAACGCCACAATGCTCGTCAATCTTGACGGCATTGCCCCTGCCCTTCTCGACCCCGACCCAGTCGGCGACGGGTGTGGCGGCGGTCCCGGCCGCCCAGAGGACGTTGGCGGAGAAGATGCGCTCGCCCCCCGCCACCACGCCGTCGCGATCGACCGTCTCGACCTGGGCGCCGGTCTTTACCTCGACGCCGAGATCTTCGAGGTGCTTGCGGGCATAGTCGGAGAGATGCTGCGGGAAGCCCGCCAGAAGGTTCGGACCGCCCTCGCAGAGAACGATCCGCGCCCAGGACGGCTGGATGCGGCGGAAGTCCCGCGCCAGCGTCGAATGGGCAAGCTCCGCGATGGCACCCGCCATCTCGACGCCGGTGGGGCCGCCGCCCACCACCACGAAGGTGAGAAGCCGGCGGATCTCCTCGGGATCGGTTCGGCTCTCGGCCCATTCGAAGGCGGCGAGCAGGCTCGAGCGCAGCGCCAGTGCCTGATCGAGGGTCTTCAGCACATGGGCGTGTTCGGCCCATTCGTCATGGCCGAACCAGGAATAGACCGAACCCGTCCCGACCACGAGGTAATCATAAGGGACATCGGGAACGCCTTTGACGTGGACGCGCTTCGCCGCGGTATCGACGCCCGTCACCTCGCCCATCAGCGTGCCGATGCGCGGCATGTCGGTGAACAGGCCCCGCACCGGCACGGCGATATCGGAGGGCGCCAGCGCGGCCGTCGCCACCTGATAGAGCAGCGGCTGAAACAGGTTGTGGTTGGTCTTGTCGATCACCGTCACGAAGGCGGGAGCGAGGTTCAGCCCGCGCGCCACCGACAACCCACCGAAACCGGCGCCGATCACCACGATGCGGGGCAGGTTCTTCGGGTCGCGCGGGTCACGGATCTCTGGGCTGGTCGGCATTCGACGGTCCTCGATGGGCGGCGTGAGATTACGCGACGCTGCGGCGGCGTCGCGTCAGGTCGGTGAACTAGCCGCAAACCATCTGGAACAGGGCCGTGCGCAGGGGCGGGCCGTAATCGGCCTGACGAAAATAGGCCGCCTGCGGCAGCGGATCCACGTCGAGCGCGATCTCCTCGTTGCGCGGCAGCGGATGCAGGATACGCGCCTCGGGCCGCATGCGTTTCGCCGTCGGCAGATCGAGGACGAAGCGGTCCTTGACGGCCATGAACATGGCCTCGTCGGTGAACCACTCCTTCTGGGGGCGGGTCATGTAGAGGATGTCGACCTTCGGCACGAGATCGGTCCAGTCGTCCGTCTCCGTGTAGGGCACGCCGGCGCGATCGAGGATGTCACGCACGTCGGCACCGACACGCAGCTCCGGAACCGAAACGAAATGGACCTTGGCGCCCGGGCATTGCGCCATGAGGGTCACGAGCGAGCGCACCGTTCGGCTGTAGCGGCAGTCGCCCACGAAGGCGATCTCGACGTCCGACGTGCGGCCGAGTTCGCGCTGGATCGTATAGAGATCGAGGACCGCCTGCGTGGGATGCTGGCCGGCGCCGGATCCCGCGTTGAAGACCGGCATGTCGAGCCCCAGCCGCTCCATGTTGCGGGCCACCACGAAGGGCGCGTCCTCGTCGTGATGGCGCAGCACCAGGGCCTTCGGCCGGTAACCGGCGACGATGCGGGTCGTGTCCTCCAGGATCTCGCCCTTGGCGGCCGAGGAGAATTTGCCGGCGTCTTCCGTGTAGATCACCTGGGCGCCGAGCCGGATGGCGGCAAGCTGGAACGACATGCGGGTCCGGGTCGAGGGCTGGTAAAACAGCATCACCACGGCCTCGTCGCGAAAGATGGGTTCCGGGCGGGTCTCCAGCAGCCGGGTCGTCCGCTCGGCCAGTTCGGCGAAGATGTCGGGCGTGAAGATCTGGGCCTCGAGGATGGAACGTCCCTTGAGCGACATATGCGGTCCCCGATGCGTCTCGACTGGCCGCACCCTGTGCCACGGGCGGCCCCAAAAAGACACCATCGGGGGGTGGAAAGGAACCTTAGGGCATCAGCCGGTCGGCACGCAGACGGGCGAAGAGGTCGAAGAAGGCATCGTCGGTCGCCTGGAAGGCCGTGAAGCCGAGCTTGCGGCTCTTCGACATGTCGGTCACGACCTCGATGGGGCGGCCGAGATCGGCATCGGTGTGCCAGGGCGAGGCGAGACGCGACAGCTCCGCTTCGGCGAGACCCTCGCGCTCGGCGATGCGACGCCAGACGGGCGCGTCATCGGCCATCTGCTGTTCCAGCGTCATCACCGTGCCGTCGAAGGGTGCTGCCTCGAGGCCGAACCAGTCGGCGATCCGCTCCCACATCCACTTCCAGCGGAAGATGTCGCCGTTGACGACGTTGAAGTCCTCGTCTGCGGCCGCAGGCGTCGTGGTGGCCCACAGGAGCTGGCGGGCCAGAAGCCGCGCATCGGTCATGTCGGTCAGTCCGTCCCACTGCACGGCGGAGCCCGGGAAGCGGAAGGGTCGACCGGTCTCGCGGCACAGTGTGGCATAGACCGCCAGCGTGGTGCCCATGTTCATCGCATTGCCGACCGCCTTGCCGATGATCGTATGGGGCCGATGGACGCTCCAGGTGAAGGCGTCGCGCTGCGCCGCGGCAAAGACCTCGTCCTCCTGCGCATAGTAGAAATTGGCGACGTCGAGACGCCCCTGCGCCTCGCGGAACGGTGTTTCCGGCAGCGTACCGTGACCAAAGGCTTCGAAGGGACCGAGGTAGTGTTTGAGGCCCGTCACCAGGGCGACG
>JAYVMK010000037.1:0-3685 GCA_043758995.1 Lichenibacterium sp.
TGATGGTGGGTGCGTTTCGGGGCGAGAAGTCGACCGAGCTCGTGACCGGGCTCGCCATCGCGGTGATCGGTTTCGCGCTGCTGGCCGTCTGCTACGTCCATCAGGGCGACGTGCGGACCGGCTACGATGGAGCGGTGATCCAGGACAATTTCGGCCGCTTCATGCAGGCGCTGGCGCTGATCGGGTCCATCGGCACGCTGATCATGGCCGTTCCCTTCCTGCGGCGCGAAGGCATCCACAAATTCGAGTTTCCGATCCTCATCCTGCTGTCCACCATGGGCATGCTGGTGCTGATCTCGGCCGGCAATCTCATCACGCTCTATCTCGGCTTCGAACTGATGAGCCTCGCGCTCTACGTCATCGCGGCCTTCCACCGCGACGACGTACGGGCGTCAGAAGCGGGGCTGAAGTATTTCGTGCTCGGCGCCCTGTCGTCCGGTATGCTGCTCTACGGCGCCTCGCTGATCTACGGTTTCGCCGGCACGGTCTCCTTCGTCGGCATTGCTCACGCCCTCCAGGGCCAGCAGCCGATCGGTGTCATCTTCGGCCTCGTCTTCCTGTCGGCCGGTCTCGCCTTCAAAATGTCGACCGTGCCGTTCCACATGTGGACGCCGGACGTCTACGAAGGCGCGCCGACCCCGGTCACGGCCTTCTTCGCCACGGCTCCCAAGATGGCGGCCGTCGCCATCACTGTGCGGGTGATCATCACGGCCTTTCCCGGTATCACGACGCAGTGGCAGCAGATCATCATCTTCATCTCGATCTGTTCGATGCTGCTCGGCTCTTTCGCCGCCATCGGTCAGACGAACTTCAAGCGACTGATGGCGTATTCCGCCATCGGCAATATGGGGTTCGCCCTGACGGGTCTCGCGGCTGGGTCCGAACAGGGCGTGCTCGGCGTGCTGATCTATATGGCGGCCTATCTCGTCATGACGCTCGGCACCTTCGCCGCCATGCTGTCGATGCAGCGCAAGGGTAAGGCGATCGAGACGATCGGAGACCTTGCCGGCCTCGGCCAGACGAACCCCGCCATGGCGTTCTTCCTCGCCATGATCATGTTCTCGCTGGCTGGCGTGCCGCCGCTCGCCGGGTTCTTCGCCAAGTGGTACGTGTTCAACGCCGCCATCGCCGCCAACCTGCTGACCCTCGCGGTCATCGGCGTTCTGGCCTCGGTGGTCGCCGCCTACTACTATCTGCGCATCGTCAAGATCATGTACTTCGATCCCTCGGCCGAGCCCTTCGATCGGCAGGGCCCGGCGGTGCGGGTCGTGCTGGCCGTGTCCGGCCTCGTAATGCTGCTGTTCTGGGTCTATCCGGCGCCGGTGGTCGAAGCCGCGACGGCGGCCGCCCATTCCCTGTTTTGATCCTGTGATCCATTCGGCGGCGCGGGCCCAGGGCTACAGGCTTCATCATCACGCGAGCCTTGGCTCGACCAATGAGGAAGCTCTGGCTCTGGGGCGCGCCGGCGATCCCGGGCGGCTGTGGATCGTGGCCGATCGGCAGACCGCAGGGCGGGGGCGGGCCGGCCGGAGTTGGTCGTCTCCCGTCGGCAATCATTACGCCACGCTCCTGCTCGCCGACCCATGTGACCGCCGCATCGCGCCGCAGCTCGGCTTCGTGGCGGGCGTGGCGCTGGCGCGGGCGTTGATCGCCATTGCGGGCCCCGACCGCGGTCTCGCCATCAAGTGGCCCAACGACATCCTGTGCGGTGGCGCCAAACTGGCGGGCATCCTTGTCGAAGGAGGGGCGCATCCGGGGCGCCAGCGCTCTCCGGGCTTTTCGGCCGTTCTCGGCTTCGGCGTGAATTGCGCCTCTCATCCGTCGGACCTAAGTTATGCTGCAACGCATCTTGGCCTGATCGCCGGGACGGACGGCACGCGGGACGCGCTCTTCGAGGCGCTGTCGGGCACTGTCGTCGACACCCTGGCCCTGTGGGACGAGGGCAGGAATTTCACCGGCATTCGCCGGGCGTGGCTCGGCCACGCGCTTCCGCAGGGCACCAGGCTCGCGGTGGCGCGGCCGGACGGCCCGCATGAGGGAACGTTTCAAACCGTCGACGCCGACGGCAGGCTGATTCTCGAGACTGGTTCGGGTTGTGTGACCGTGGAAGCGGGCGATGTGTTCTTGGCGGACCGAGTGATGGCCGCCGCATCGTAATGGGATAAAGGTGGAGAATGAACGGCGGCGAAGAACTCGTCTTCTGCGCGCTCGGTGGCTTGGGCGAAATCGGCATGAATGCCGCGCTCTATGGCTTCGGGCCGCCCGATCGACGAAAATACATCATGGTGGACCTTGGCCTGTCCTTCGCGGGGCCGGACCTTCCGGGCGTCGACCTGCTCCTGCCTGACCTGAGCTTCGTCGAGAAGATCAAGAAGGACCTCCTGGGCCTCATCATCACCCACGCGCATGAGGACCATATCGGCGCCGTAGCCGATCTCTGGCCTAACCTCCGCTGCCGCGTCTTCGCGACCAAATTCGCCGCCGGCCTGCTGAACGCCAAGCACGCCAACGACATGAGCCTGTCGAAGCTCGAGGTCGAGACGGTCGAGATCGGTGGCCGGATCAACCTCGGTCCCTTCGAGGTCGAGTTCATCCCGGTCGCGCATTCGATCCCCGAATCCTGCGCTCTGGCGATCCGCACGGAACTCGGCACCGTGGTGCATTCCGGCGACTGGAAGATCGACCCGACCCCCACCATGGGGCCGCCGACCGATTCCAAGCGACTGACCGAGATCGGCGACGAGGGCGTTCTCGCCCTCATCTGCGATTCGACCAACATCCTGCGTGACGGCGAGAGCCCGTCCGAGAAGGAAGTGGCGGCCAATCTCGAGAAGCTCATCGAGGATGCGCCGGGTCGCGTCGTGGTGACGACCTTCGCCTCCAACGTCAGCCGGCTCCGCGCCGTGGCGGATGCCGCGGTGGCGTCCGGCCGAAGCGTCATCATCGGTGGCCGCGCCATGGAGCGCACCATCGGCGTGGCGCGCGAATGCGGCTACCTCGACGGCGTGCCGCCCTTCTTCTCGACCGAGCGCTATTCCTCGCTCGACCGCAAGAACACCGTCCTGCTGGCCACCGGCAGCCAGGGAGAGCCCCGTGCCGCCCTGGCCCGGATGGCGCAGGACGATTACGGCGACGTGCGGCTCGCGCCGGGCGATCGCGTGATCTTCTCGTCGCGGACGATCCCCGGCAACGAGCGCGAAGTCAGCAAGATCATCAACGGCCTCGTGGCCCAGGGTGTCGAGGTCATCACCGACCGGACCCACATGGTTCATGTGTCGGGACATCCGCGCCGCAAGGAGGTGGAGAAGTTCTACGGCTGGGTCCGGCCGCAGATCGCCGTCCCGGCCCATGGAGAGCCGCTGCATCTCGCCGAACATGCGGCCTTCGCGCGTTCGCTCGGTGTCCCGTCCGTCGTGCAGGCCCGCAACGGCGACATGGTGGTCCTGGCTCCCGGTAAGCCCGCCGTGGTCGACCAGGTGCCGCATGGCCAGCTCGCCAAGGACGGACACGTGGTGATCCCGTCCAACGATCCCTCGATCGCGGCCCGCACCAAGCTGGCCTTCGCCGGGATCATCTCCATCGCGGTCTGCTTCACCCAGCGCGGCGATGTGTCGGGCGACCCGGATGTGCTGATGAGCGGCCTGCCGAGCCATACCAAGGACGGTAAGCCCATGGATGTCGCGGT
>JAYVMK010000038.1:0-9074 GCA_043758995.1 Lichenibacterium sp.
CTGTTCCTGGCCGGCCTCACCGCCATTCCGCGCGACCTCTATGCCGCGGCGGCGGTCGACGGCGCCAAGACCGGGTGGCAGCGCTTCCGCCTCGTCACCTGGCCGATGCTGGGGCCGACGACGCTCTTCGTCGTGACGATCAGCATCATCAACGCCGTCAAGGTCTTCGAGACCGTGCAGACGCTGACCGAGGGCGGTCCCAACCGGGCCTCCGAAGTGCTGCTCTTCACGATCTACCGCGAGGGCTTCGTCTATCTGCGGGTCGGTGCCGCCTCCGCCATGACGGTAGTTTTCCTGGTGCTGCTGGTCGGCCTGATGCTGGTGCAATACCGCATCCAGGACCGCAGGACGCATTACGCATGAGCGCCCGCGCTCTCGGCGCCGGCCGCCTGATCCGGCTCGCCGTCCTCTCGGCCGCCGCCCTGGTGATGGTGGCCCCCTACCTCTGGATGCTCTCGGTCGCGTCGAAGCCGCGCGACGAGATCTTCTCGTCGTCGCTGCACCTGCTGCCGGAGCATTGGGCGCTGCTCGACAATCTGCGCGAAGCCTTCCATCGCGTGCCGATCGGCACGCTGCTCCTCAACGGTGCCCTGGTCTGCAGCCTGATCCTGGCGATCCAGGTCGCCGTGGCGATCCCCTGCGCCTATGCGATGGCGAAGCTCCGCTTCGGGGCCGGCCGCCTGATGATGGGGCTGGTGCTCCTCGGCCTGCTGGTGCCGATCCACGCCACGGCGCTGCCGCTCTACGTCGCCTTCCGCAAGCTCGACCTCGTCAACACCTACACGGGATTGGTGGCGCCCTTCTCCATCTCGGTCTTCGGGATCTTCCTGTTCCTGCAGTTCTTCCGCGCCCTGCCGGACGACCTGCTCGATGCCGCGCGGCTCGACGGCATGTCGGAGGCCGGCATCGTGGCGCGCGTCGTGGTGCCCAACAGCTGGCCCGCCGTCACGGCCTTCGCGGTCTTCTCGGTCGTGGCGCATTGGAACGACCTGTTCTGGCCACTGATCGTCGTCACCGACGATCGCGTGGCGACGCCGCCGCTCGGCCTCTTCGCCTTCCGCGCCGCGGAATCGGGCTCCGACTACGGCGCCCTGATGGCCGCCACGCTGGTCATCACCCTTCCCCTCGTGGTCGCCTTTCTGCTCGCGCAGCGGCGCTTCGTCGAGGGCATCACCCTGACGGGCCTCAAATGAGCGCCCGCTCCAACGGAGAACGACCGATGCCGACCCTCAGAAGCGCCGTGGCGGGGCTGGCCTTCGCGGCCGCTGCCGTGCTGGGAGCGCCCCAGGCCTGGGCCGAGACCACGCTCACGGTCCATTACCCGATGCCGGGCTTCTTCAAAGCCGTCATGGACACGGTGGCCCAGAAGTTCATGGCCGAGAATCCCGACGTGAAGATCACCTTCGCGACGCCCTCACCCTCCTACGAGGACGGGCTGCAGTTGATCCTGCGCGAGGCCGGCACCAGCGATCTCCCCGACATCAGCTTCGTCGGGCTGAACCGCCTGCGGCTTCTGTCGGCGCGCGGCATCGTGGTCGACATGGCGCCCCTGATCGCCAAGGAAGGCGACCTGGAGAAGCTCGGTTTCACCGATCACATCCTGTCGCTGGCGCGCTGGGGCGACAAACAGGCCGGTCTCGCCTTCGCGACCTCCAGTCCCATCATGTACATGAACGCCGATCTGGTCCGGAAGGCCGGCGGCGACCCCGATCATCCGCCGAAGACCTGGGACGAGGTCATCGCGCTCGGCGGCAAGATCAAGGCGCTCGGCGACGGCAGTGACGGCATCGACTTCCGCTGGCAGGCCGACGACTGGATGTTCTCGGCCCTGCTGTTCGGTGACGGCGGCACCATGCTATCGCCCGACGAGAAGAAGGTGACCTTCGACGGTCCCGCCGGCCAGGCGGCCTTCGCGCTCGTCGCCCGTATGGTCAAGGAGGGCGGCATGCCGGTCTTCACCAAGCCGGCCGGCGAGCAGGCCTTCGTGGCCGGCGAGCAGGCCTTCGTGGCCGGTAAGGTGGGCCTCGAGTTCCAGACGACAGGCGCCCTGCGCAACACCATCGACAACGTCGGCAAGAAGTTCGAGCTCCGCACCGCTCCGATCCCGCTGCTCGACCCGAAGAACGGTCATTTGCCGACGGGCGGTAATGCCGTGGTGATCCTGACCCACGACCAAGCCAAGCTCGACGCCGCCTGGCGCTTCGCCAAATTTGCCTCGGGCCCCTATGGGGCCTCCGTGGTGGTGCCGGGCACCGGTTACGTGCCCAACAACGCTCTGGCCGCCACCTCGCCGCAATATCTCGGCGACTTCTACGCCAGCCATCCGCTCTACAAGGCCGCCCTCGGCCAGATGGACCGGATGATCCCCTGGTACTCGTTCCCGGGCGCCAACAGCGTCCGCGTCACCCAGGCCATCGTCGACAATCTGTCGCGCGTGGTCGAGGGCGGCGCCGCCCCGGATGCCGCCCTCCACGACGCCGCCGCAGAGGTGCAGAAGCTGCTGCCGCGTCACTGAACCGAGAGCGGCGGGTGTCGGTGGCGCCCGCCGGCCTGTCGTGTTTTCGCCTCCAATGTCGGGTTGAAATTCCCTGTGAGCCTCGCCGTTACGGCTGTTTCTGCCCGTTGGACTCGTTTATCCGAGCGCAGGCCGAGGACGCGGTGGGTGAGCGGAGGAGAAGAGGCGCTGCGCGATGAGTACAATCACCCATGAGGACCAGTCCAAAGGCCATAACAACAGGCTGGACCTCGGCAAGGTCGGCCTCGACTCGCCCTCGGTCCTGCTGACGGCGCTGCTCGTGCACGTCGGCATCGAGCCGGGCGACGTGCACGTTTTCCCGGCGGCGTCGCGCCCCGCACCATGACCGATTGGCGTCCCGACATCATCCTCATCACGGCGGACCAGTGGCGCGGCGACCTCTTCGGCGCGGCGCTGCACCCCTTCGCCCGCACGCCGAACCTCGACGCCTTGGCGCGCGAGTCCACGCGGTTCGCCCGCCACTATGGTCAGGCCACCCCCTGTGCGCCGGCCCGCGCCGGCCTCGTCACCGGGCTCTACGCCCACAAGCATCGCGTCGTGTCGAACGGGACGCCGCTCGATGCGCGCCATCCGACGCTGTTCTCGGAGTTGCGCCGCGCCGGCTACCGACCGACGCTCTTCGGTTATACCGACACGGTGCTCGACCCGCGCGGCCGCGCTCCGAAAGACCCCGACCTCGGCGATTACGAGAACGTCTGCCCCGGCCTGGCCGTCGACACGCTGCTGACCGAGCGCGCCACGCCATGGCTGGCCCATCTCAAGGCCCGAGGCCATGCGGTGCCCGACCCCGACGCGGGTCGCGACGCCATCTATGCCCAACGCACCTTCGGCGAGCCCGCGATCTTCGCCGCCGCCGACTCCGAGAGCGCCTTTTTGACCGACCGCTTCCTCTCCTGGCTGTCGGTGGCGGGGGCGGAGCCGATCTGCGCCCACCTGTCCTTCATCGCGCCTCATCCGCCTTTCGCGGTGGCGGCGCCCTACGATGACCTGGTCGATGCCGACGCCGTGACGATGCCGCTGCGCGGCGCAAATCCGGAGGTCGAGGCCGCCCAGCATCCGCTGGCGGCGGCGCTGGTCTCGGGCATCGACATGCGCGGGTTCGCGCCGGGCCTTGCCGGGCCGGCTCACACCGCAGACGAGCACACCATCCGTAAGCTGCGCGCCACCTATGCCGGTCTCGCCGCCGAGGTCGACCACCACGTCGGCCGGGTCGTGGCGGCGCTGAAATCTGCCGGTCGTTGGGACAGGACCGTCCTGGTCTTTACCGGCGACCACGGTGAGCAGCTCTTCGACCACTGGATGCTGGGGAAGGCCGGCTACTTCGATCAGTCCGCCCATGTGCCGCTGATCCTGCGCGACCCTCGCGCCTCGACCGACCCCGGTCGCGGCCGGACCGTGACGGACTTCACCGAGAGCATCGACGTGATGCCGACACTGCTGGCCCTCGCGGGACTGAGCCCGCCGCCCAACACCGACGGCGCGAGTCTCTTGCCCTTCTGCGCCGGAGAAACTCCGGCGGGCTGGCGCGACGAGGCGCATTGGAGCTTCGATTTCCGCGACGCCCGCGGGCTTCGCTTCGAGACGCTGTTCGGCCTGCCGTCGGCCTGGTGCAATCTCCAGGTCCTGCGCACCGAGCGACTCAAATACGTCCATTTCGCCGGCCAGCCTCCCGTGCTCTTCGATCTCGTCGAAGACCCGCATGAATTGGTGAACCGCGCCGATGATCCGGGCGCCCGCGCACTGCGGCTCGAAGGCCTTGACCGGATGATGACCTGGCGCCAGCGCCACGAGGACCAGGGCCTGACGCGCTTCATCTGCCGTGACGGCCGCTTCTCCGAGCACGGGCCATGAGCACCGCCGTCGACGATCCCGCCATCCTCGGCCCGGAAGCCCGGTGAAGGTGCCGACCGGGTACCGCCGCGCATGTTGATGTGAGCCTATCGACCAGACATGGTGGACACGCCGAAGCCGATGAGTGGAGATCCCGCCGTGACTGCCGCGTCCCTTGCCGATCTGTACCGGGCCTATATCGACTGCCTCAATCGGCGGGACTGGGCGCAACTCGGCGATTTCGTCGCCGATGATGTCGCGCATAACGGCCGGCCGTTCGGTCTCGGCGGCTACCGCGCCATGCTGGTGAAGGATTTCGAGGACATTCCCGACCTCCGCTTCACCATCGACGTGCTGGTGAGCGAACCGCCGCGGATCGCCGCCCGCCTCCTCTTCGATTGTTCGCCGAGAGCCGAGTTCATCGGACTGAACGTCGACGGGCGCCGCGTGTCCTTCTCGGAGAACGTCTTCTACGAGTTCAGACAGGATCGGATCGCCGCGGTCTGGTCGATCGTCGACAAGGCCGCCATCGAGGCGCAGCTTCCGCGCTGATCGGCAACGAGGCCCACATGCCGGCAGGATTTCGCTCGGGTTTGGTGCAGGACACGTCGCGCACCGACTGGGACGGCACCGGCCCTCGGCCGATCGCCTGGGCGGCGTGGTACCCTGCGAGCCACGACGCCATCGAAGCGCCGATGCGCGTCGGCGGATCAGAGGAACCCTGGTTCGACATCGGCGCGGTCGCGCGAGATGCGGCGCTGGCGAACAGCCCGGCGGCCATGCCGGTTATGCTGGCTTCGCACGGGACGGGCGGCACGGCGGTGAGCCTGGGATGGCTCGGACGGAGACTGGCCCGGCACGGAATCGTGATGCTGGCCGCCAATCACCACGGCAACACGGCTGTCGCGCCCTATCGGCCGGAGGGGTTTCTCTGCTGGTGGGAGCGGGCGCGTGACCTGACGGTTCTCCTGAACCATGTGGCGGCCGAGGGTTCCTTGGCGGGGCGCCTCGATCTCGAGCGCGTCGGCGCGGTGGGCTTCTCGCTCGGCGCCCATGCGGCGCTGTCGCTCCTCGGTGGCCTCACCGACATGGATCGTTTTCGGGCCTGGGCGGATCGGACCGGAGGACGCCTGGCCCGCGACCCGCGCGAGTTCCCCGATCTCGCCGACCAGTTCCCAGACCTCATGGCGACGCGATCGCCCTTCCGCGCCTCCTGGGAGCGCCGTGCGCTCTCCCATCGTGATCCGCGCGTCAAGGCGGCGCTGCTCCTGGCCCCCGCGCCGCCCGTCCGCGCCTTCACGGACGAGAGCCTCGCCGCCATCGCCGCGCCGGTCGACATGATGATCGGCGGGGCGGACGTCGAGGCTCCGGCGCTGGACGGCGCCGAGTGGCTTATGGAGAGACTTCCGCAGACATCGATCGAGCGGCTCGGAGCCGCGGTGGGTCATTTCGTGTTTCTGCCGGAAGCGACCGAGGCCGGACGGAGTGCCGCATCGGCGCTCTGCACCGATGCGGCAGGCGTGGATCGTCGCGCTATCCACGATGCTGCGGCGGCGGCTGTCTTGTCGCTGGTCGACTATTTCGTTCGATAAGACCTTCCGAACAGACATCAGAACTGTCGAGATAGCCGCCGACCGCTCTCCCGACTCAGATCGTGGTCTACACTCCTGACCTCAACCTGTCGTGGTTGGCGAACGATGTTGGGTCGGCACGTCCGAGGGCGGTCAGGGTCGAAGCACGATGTCGATGAAACGGCATTGCCGCGGACTGAAAGGACGACTAGGATGCATCCATTGATTGAAGTTTTCATTTATAGGAGATCTCGCGATGTCGCAAAGTCTTCAGCAATCCCTCACCTGGATCTCAATCGGCCTGTTCAGCATTCTCGTGCCCGTGGCTATCTTTGTCGGGAGAATGAATATCAGGGTCAGTCGTCGCGAGGTCGTGAAGGATCTCGCCCGCCTGTTCGAATTCGCCGAAACACAAGGTCGCAAGATTATTCTTCCGTCTTTCGAATTAGTAAAATACAAGTACGATCCGGACTCACATCCAAATCGTCCGGATACAGACTCTGACGCACAGTCCTTCTGGTACTACCTGTTTCCTGTCATGATGTATGTCTTGATAACGTTTCTTGGATTCCATTTTGCCTTTTACGATCAAGGCGGCAGCGTCGAAACAACGAACTTCGCGACTCCGAGATCCTGGCCGGGTGTCGTCACCTATGCGTTTCTCGGCAGCTACCTCTGGACCATTCAGTATCTCATACGGCGGATCGGTAATTTTGATCTGTCGCCGATCTCGTTCTTTCAGTCTTTTGCCCATATCGTCTCAGCACTTTTCGTCTCTGCGACGCTGTATCACTTCGGCTTGTCGAACCTCGGCAAGCCGATCGGTGCCGGCAATGAACTGAGTATCGGTTTGGCTTTTCTGGTAGGGTTCTTTCCGGACCTTTTCATCGGCGTCCTTGTTGCCAAGTTCCCGTGGGTCAGACTGCGCCGGGTTAGTACGGCGAGCCGAAGCCTCCAGGAGGAACTCCCTCTCGACATGATCCTGGGCATCGATCCGTTCATGAAGCTGCGGCTGAGCGAGTTCGAGATCGAGGATGTGCAGAACCTCGCAACCATCAACCCTATTCAGATTTTCGTCGAAACTCCCTATGGTTTATACGAGGTGATCGATTGGGTGGCGCAGGCTCAACTCATATTGGCAGTAGGATCGGCGAAAACGCTTGAACTTCGGAAGATCAACGTCCGAACGATATTCGACCTGGAGCGCTGTCTGTATAACCCGGTTCTGCATCGGCGCCTGCTGCAGATCCTCGTGGACGTCGTAGATCCAACAGCGATATCCCTCGATCCTACTGAGGGGGAGCGGATCGGGAGCGAGCGCTATCTGAACGAGAGCGACCAGTTGAGCGCCGTCGTGGCCTTTGTTCGCGACGACCTGCACGTGCGCCGGTTGAGACAGATCTGGGACGTCATCAACGAGCGTCTCAGCGAGCGGCCTTCTGTTCAGAATGAGCTCGTGCTGGCTCAGTCAGAACGTCCCGATCTTAAGAAAGCGGCCTGACAAGCATCGCTGGGGCTGCTTCACGCCCCGACGACCATCCTAGCCATGGCGCGGGCGGGATCATCGCCCGCCAGCATATCGTAGAAGCTGGCCCCCTCCATCGCGGACGCGGCGCTGCGGCGGAACATGGCCTCCTCCAAGGCGGCAAGGGCGGCCTCGGGATCATCGGGTTGCGCCGCGAGGGCCCGGCCGAGCTCGGCGCCGTCAAGCAGGGCGAGATTGGCGCCGTCGCCGTTCGGGGCCGAGAAATGGGCGGCATCGCCGATCAACGTCACGCCCGGCACGCGGTCCCATCGGTGCCCCGGGGGCAGGGTGCTGAGAGGGCGGATGACTGGCGCGGTGTCGCTCGCGGTGATCAGGGCCGTGAGTTCCGGGGCCCAGCCGTCGAACTCCCGAGCGATCCGCGCAAGCACGGTCGTGGCATCGACTTGGTCGAAGGCGGCAAACCAGTCCTGCGGTGCACTCAGCATCACATAGGCGTGCAGCGTATCGCCTCGCTCCCGGTGCGCCATGATGGCCTTGCCTCGCCCAGGCGCCGCCATGAAGCCGCCGCCGACCGTTCTCGCACAGGCGGGATTCTGGGTCTCGGCGTCGAGAATGTAGGTTTCGACGAAGGACATGCCGGAGTAGGTGGGCGTCTCGGGCGACAGCAGCGGCCGCACCCGCGACCACGCCCCATTGGCGCCGACCAGCAGGCGGGTGACCAGGGTGGCGCCGCCGGCGAAGCGCACCTCGTGACGGCCGTCGCCGAGCGACCGAACAGCGCCGACTTTGTGGCCCCACTCGAGCGTACCGGATGGCAGGGAGTCGACAAGCATCTGCCGCAACTCTCCGCGCTGCACCTCGGGCCGCCCGCCCGTGCCGGCATCGGCTTGGTCGAGCAGGACGGTCCCGTCGGCAGAGAGGATCCGCATCGCCTGGCGGCCCTCGAGAACGAGATCGCGAAACGCGTCGGTCAGCCCGGCCGCCTGCAAGGCCGCTTGGCCATCATTCTCGTGAATGTCGAGCATCCCGCCCTGGGGCCGCGCCCGAGGAGACGAATCGGCCTCGTAGACCGTCGCCGGGACGCCATGGAGCGAGAGGACGCGCGCCAGGATCAGGCCAGCCAAGCCCGCACCGATGATCGTCACTGGAACCGTCATTTTGACTTCCCGCCGCTATGGAACGTCGTTCCATAAAGTGTCTGTTGGAACGTTGTTCCAGATATGTCAAGCATGGTCCATGGCCACCAAACGTCAGCGCAGCGACAAACGGGCGGACGCGCTCTCGAAGGAGCGGATCGTCGAGGCCGCGATCGAGATCCTCGACCGGGACGGTGAGAGAGCGCTGACGTTCCGCGCGCTCGCGGCCCGCCTCTCGACCGGAAGCGGCGCTCTCTACTGGCATGTCGCTGACAAGGATGCCCTGCTGGCGGCGGCCAGCGACGCGGTGGTGGGCCGTGTCATGGCCAAGGTCGAGAGCGGGGCGGAGCCGCGCGAGGCGATCCGCGCCATCGCGCTCGGCATTTTCGATGCGATCGATGCCCATCCCTGGGTCGGCCAACATCTGTCCCGTGAGCCGGGACAACCCGCGACGCTGCAACTCTTCGAGAGCATCGGCGGTCGGCTCCGGCCCTTGGGCGTTCCCGAGCGCGCGC
>JAYVMK010000039.1:0-5722 GCA_043758995.1 Lichenibacterium sp.
GCCGTCGCCCTCGCCAGGACGCTCAGCCGATGTCCATGCTGCCTCGCGCCGCCCCTTAAAGCCCCAATCGCCCGGCACTTGTGACGCAGTAAGACTAGAGCGTTGCGTGAGCCGAAACCGACTTTGTTGAGCAGCTCATCCAGCTTCACCCTGCCGCCACGACCTGCTTTATAATCGTCGGATCAACGTCGCCAACGCCTGTCCGGTTGACGCGGCTTGAGACGATCCACTCTTGCAGCGCGCTCTCGGCCGCGGGCTTCAGCGCTTCGGGGCCGAGCGTGCCCTCGAGCCAGCCGTCGAAGTCTTAGGCGCCGAGCAGCACCGGCATCCGGTCGTGGTAGGCATTATCCAGGCGCTCGCGCCCGACACGATGATGGTGGCGGAGAGCACCTCGTCGCCCCTGGCGGGATCCGTCCAGCGATCCCGCAGGCCCGCGAAGGCCAGCACCGACTCGCCGTCGGCGGCGGTGAACAGGTGCGGAATCTTCTCGCCCTTGCCGCCCGTCCATTCGAAGAAGCCCGAGGCCGGAATGATGCAGCGCCGCCGCTTGAAGGCGTCGCGGAACATCGGCTTTTCGGCGACGGTCTCGGCCCGGGCGTTGAACGTCGCGGGCACCTCCTTCAACGGCTTCTTCCACCAGACGGGCACGAGGCCCCAGCCCATTGACACGAGCTCGCGCCCGCCCTCCCCGAGCCGGACGACGTCGATCGTCGTGGTGGGCGCTATGTTGTATCGGGGCCGCAAATTCTTCGCCGCGTCGATGACGCTGAGGAAGGCGTGCACCTCGGACCAGGTGTAACGCTGGGTGAACCGGCCGCACATGACGCGTTCCTAATCCTTCGAATCGCATCCGGCCCCGGGCAGAGGAATGCAGGGCAGGGGGCGAGGGCTGCCGTCGGGCAGGCGAAAGGCGCCGGGCGGATACTCAGCGATGCCCTGCCTGTGGCTGGTCGAGGTCGAGCAGCCCGCCAGGGCGAGCGCGATCAGGGCTGGGATGGCGAGTCGAGCGAAGGCCATCGGCAAAGTGTGCCCCGGCGCGCGCGGCCCGTCCATGCCCTGGCGGTGCGGTTCCGAGAGGGCGATTGTCCGAGACCGAAGGTTCGTTCTTCGCTCGCCCAAGCTCGGCACCTGAGCCGGCGCGCGGCCAGGGGAGGTCGGACGGCAGACGTCGGCCCGTCAAGGCAGCGTCATGGAGCGACGTCATCACGAGCGGCGCGCGGACCGGATGGCCGGCCTCGCCCGTGAGGACGCCGTGCGCTGCGCCATCTACACGCGAAAATCCCACACCGAAGGCCTCGAGCAGCCGTTCAATTCGCTCCACGCGCAGCGATCGAGTTGCGCGCACTACATCGCCAGCCAAGCCTCGGAGGGGTGGCTCGAGGTCGACCATCGCTACGACGATGGCGGCTTCTCCGGTGGCTCGCTCAACCGCCCTGCGATGGCGCGCCTTCTCGCGCACGTCGATTCAGGCGCAGTCGACGTCGTGGTGGTCTACAAGATCGACCGGCTCTCGCGATCCCTGCGCGACTTCGTCCGCCTCCTCGAACTCTTCGAGAAGCGAGGCGTGACCTTCGTCTCGGTCACGCAGGCATTCAACACCACGAGCAGCATGGGGCGACTCACGCTCAACGTACTGCTGTCCTTCGCTCAGTTCGAGCGGGAGATCACCAGTGAGCGCATACGCGACAAATTTGCGGCCTTGCGGGAGAGAGGCGTCTGGGTGACGGGCGCACGGCCGTACGGTTACCAGCTTGCGGAGGGCCAACTCGTCGTCGACGCCGCCGAGGCGGCCGTCGTCCGGCGTGTTTATGATCTCTATGCCCGGCTAAGATCGGCCGTTCCGATCGCAGGTCTGCTCAATGCGGAGGGCCTGCGAACGCATCGCGGTGTGCCGTTTAATCAGAGCTTTGTCCGGCGAGTCCTTGAAAATCCTCTCTACCGCGGCGAACGGACCTATCTTGGTCAACCCTACCCAGGCGCGCATCGGGCTATCATTTCGGAACGTGTCTGGACCAGGACCGAGGCGATCAAGGATGCGAGTCCGGCTCGTCGGGGGCTGCGGCAAGGGCCGCTGATCGGCCTTCTGAAGGGATTGTTGTACAGCCACGGGCAGCCGTTGGTTCACGTCGGTAGCCGCACCAAGGGCAAGGCCTATCGCTACTACGAGTCGGCGGGCCGGCTTCCACCGTCGGCGGGCGAGCGAGTCAACCGGTTCAGAGCTCTCGAACTCGAGCGCGGCGTTCTCGCCATCCTCGACCCTGAAGGCCGCCTGCGATCCGACGCCATGAGCATCTCAGCGGGGCAGGACTTCGTCCGATCTCTGGTCGAACGGATCGACATCGGCCCGGACATGGTCATCATGTTGAAGACCGGCCGGTCGCTCCGGGCACCCACCCTGGGTCGGACCGACACGCTCGACCTCGCCCGACGGGGGCAGGACGGGCGTTTCTGGAGCCATTTCGAGCCCGAGCTCAGCGAACCCTTGCAGCCGGGATCGGCTATGCCGTCAGGGTCCCCGGCTGAAGAATATGAAACAGCAAGTGACTGAACCAGCGAATTGAAAACGTTGCGGTGTGACCGCGGCGTCGAGAGATAGTCGTGGGAGTTGACTGCTTTCAGTGCGTGCGCTGTGCGCCCTTGGCGCTGCCGCGCGCGGCGCGCGGGGTCGCCAGGGCGGCAGCCGCCACCACGGTCTCCGGAGCCGCGCTCGGCGCCTTCGCCTTGGAGATGGCGGGCTTCTTAGCCGCCGGCTTCCGGACGGCCTTGGCCTTGGCGGGAGCCTGCGCCTCGATCGGGGCGGCCACTTCGGCGACCGGTGCCGAGGCGTGACGAAGCGCTGATTCGGCGGTGAGCCAATGCGTGTCGTGGCGGCCATGCGGGCAGCCCTCGGCCTCCCAGGCGAAATAGGCAGTGACGGCGATCATGTCGTGGGTCGGGAAGGTCATGGGTCGAACTCCTGGAAAGGGCCACGCGTCGCGCGACCTGAATGAGGGCCGGGGCCGGCCGTACGCAGGGGTCGACTGGTCTCCGGAGCGAACACACGGACACCGGGCATCATCCGAGATGGTTTGATCCTCGGTCCGGCCCGCCGCAGCGCAAGCCTTGGCGCCGCAGGCTGGTGCGGGGCTTGTGCGGGCCGTTCGGACGCCCATCCACCCTCTCTGCGGCGATCTCGGCCCTTGTCCACAGCCCGATCGCGCTTCAGCGCTGAGGCCGGCTCCACCCGAGAGTTGGGAGCAGGACTTCGCTCACAGATCGACGTCGCGCGATGGCTTGAAGTCGCGCTCGGCATCGGCTCCGGGGAACGTCCTAAGATGGGCAACGAGGCCCGGTTCGACCCGGTCGAGCGCCCTGCGGGCGATCTCGGCCGCGGCGAGGGGGATGAGCGCCGCCACGGGCTTGCCACGACGTGTGATCGTGACGAACTCTCCCCCGATGGCGTCGTCCACGAGGCGCGAAAGGCTCGCCTTGGCGTCCTTCAGACTGACGGTGGACATGCGATGGCTCCGGGCAGGGGGACTCTAGTTTACGGTTAAAGGTACGGAACCTCCTCACGTCATCTAGGCAAGGCTCAGTGCCTCGCTACTCGTCCCTCGCATGCCGCTCTCCGACGTCGTCCTGGGCGGGCCCGCTGAGGTCGAGCGATTGCATCGTGGCATGGCGCAGCTTCTCCTCGCCACGGAGATGGCGAACGCGGGCCACGAGACCCTCTCGGATTCAGGTCGCTTTCTTGTTCTTAGACAGCCCGGCGAGACGGGCGCGCGGCGTTCCCATAGTCTCGATGGATCGCCAGAACCGATCGCGCTCCTTGGCTTTCAGGGTCACCATAGCATTGCCGACATAGGCCGGGTCGCGGCCGAGCGTGGCGAGCAGCGCGACCGGAATGCCGGTCGAGGACCGCTCCACCCCAACCACCGCGAAGTCTCCGACCGTAAAGCTCTTCACCTTCAGCCAGGACGTCGCCCGGCCGCTGACGTAACGGCTGTCGGCGCGCTTCGAGACGATGCCCTCGAGCCCATGCTGGTCGGCGGCCTTGCAGAACATCGGGCCTTCGCCGACGTGCTCTCCGCTGAAAGCGATGCGGGCCGTGGCATCGGCACCGATGAGATCTCGCAGCCGGCGGCGGCGATTGACCAGAGGCTCGGCGCGGAGGTCCCGGCCGTCGAGCATCAGCAGGTCGAAACCGAATAGCACGAGCCGCTCCGGAGCGCTCTTGACGGCCGAGCGAAGCGCCTTGAAGTCGGTGACGCCGGCGGCATTCTGCACGCACATCTCGCCATCGATGACCGCCGACCGGCAGCGCAGCCCCTGCGCTGCGTTAACGACGGGCTCGTATTTTGTCGTCCAGTCAAAGCCGTTCCGCGTGAAGGCATGTGCGGCCTTGCCGGCCAGGGCAAGCTTGGTCCGATAGCCGTCGTATTTAATCTCGTGAATCCACTCGCCGCCGTCCGGCGCGACGTCGACCAGGGTCGGAAGCATGGGCGCGATATAGCCGATGGGCAGGGTCGGTCGAGGCATAGGGTGGGTCCGATGAAGACCCAGGCTGACCTATCTGTTTCAAGGAAGGGTGAAGGGGGGAAAAGGCGCTTTAACCGGCCGGACCTCAGACGGCCAGCAGGTCGCCCCAGCGGGTCGTGTAGCGGGCCGAGAGATGCTCGGCTCGTAGCGTCCAGCCTTTCGCCCCGGTAGCGGTGCCGTAGGCGACCGTGCCGCGGCCGTAGCGCCGGTTCAGCGCGTCGATCGAGGTCGGTTTCTTCGCCGAGAGGCCGAGCGGCGCCAACATGACATGTGCGGCAGGAACCAATTCACCATGGCTTCGTAATTGCACGCATGCTCGTTGATGCGCGCAGAACCATGGAGTGAATGTGCCACTGTTTTTTTTTGATACCCACGATGGCGAATTAACAGTCCGCGATGAGATTGGGATCGACTTGGCGACCCGCGAGGACGTCGAAAGCACGACCCGTGATCTTCTTTTCGACCTTGGTCATGCTGAGGTGCTGAATGGTGCCGATCGCATCTTCACTGCAACGGTGCGGGACGCTGTGGGCATGGTGGCATATCGGGGATCGCTGACGCTGCGGATCGATGCCTGCTATGCGTCTGACAATAGCAAGTGACTGTGCAGAAGATTCATGTTTGAAGAAGTCATCGCTGCATACAAACTTGCAGCGCTGGAGGTATGTCGTACTCCAGCTTTGCCGGCTAGAGGTATGTCGTGCCGCTGTACTATTTTGACGTGATCGATGACGGGCGTTCGTTCAGTGACGAATGCGGGATCGAGCTGGAGGATCAGCTCGAAGTGAGGCAGCAGGCTCAAGCCCTGCTTCCCCATCTCGCTCGAGAGAGACTGCCTATCGAAGATCGGAGGGACCTCTCCGTCATCGTGCGAGGCAGCGAGGGACAACACTGCTACAAGGCAACTTTGACGATCCGAGGAGAGTGGATGGACTCCTTGACAACGCCCTCTCCCGAGTAGTGTTTACTTAGACGTCTATCAATAGAGAAGGCTTCACCGTCCTTCAGTCCCGGTTTGACTGCCAGTTTCCGTGCTCACAATCCCGCAATGGCCGATTCTCGCATCCTCCACGACATCGCAAAGGCACTTGGGGCTTTTCAGATCCGGGTAGTCGCGCAGCGGCGTGAACACACTCAAAGTCGGATTGAACGGAACCCATGCCGATCCGCCAGCACCATAGCTGGTGCGAGTCGGCCTTCTAGT
>JAYVMK010000040.1:0-8306 GCA_043758995.1 Lichenibacterium sp.
GCCTGTCGGGAGCGGTTCTTCTCTGTCTCGCCCTGGCGGCGGGCCTCGGCGGGCCGGCATTTCCGCTGCGCCCCGTCGTGGCGCTGCTCGGCTTCGGCAACGGCGCCTTCGCGGTCTCGGCGATCGGCGCCATGCTGGCCCTGGCCGGCGCGGAAGGCCCCCGCCATGCGGGACTTCGCATGGGCCTCTTCGGTGGAGCCCAGGCGCTGGCCTTCGGCCTTGGGGCCGTGGCGGCGCCCGCTCTCGTCGATCTTGTCACGGCCCTCGTGGGGTCGCCGGCTCCGGCCTATGCGGCGGTCTTCGCCGCCGAGGCCGCTCTTTTCCTCCTTTCGGCGCGGCTCGTCGTGGCGGCGGTGCCTTCCGGCACCGCGCGGACCTCGAGCCCGTCTCTCGTTCCGGTGTCGCCATGAAACCAGACTTTGACGTCGTGGTGGTGGGGGGCGGCCCCTCGGGCGCCACCGCGGCCGACGATCTCGCCCGCCGCGGGCTCACGGTCGCGCTGCTCGATCGGGCCGGGCGCATCAAGCCCTGCGGCGGTGCCATCCCACCGCGGTGCATCGACGACTTCGACATCCCACCGGAACTGCTTGTCGCCCGCATTCGCGCCGCCCGGATGGTGTCGCCGAAGCGCCGCGACGTGGACATGCCCATCGATGGCGGCTTCGTCGGCATGGTGGACCGCGAGCATTTCGACGAGTGGCTGCGGGAGCGGGCCGCCGCTCACGGGGCGCAACGTTTTGCCGGAACTGTCGAGTCCCTCGGTCGGGACGCGGACGGCACCGTCGTGATCCGCTACAGGCCGAAGGATGCCGCTGCCGACGCCGTGACGGAGCTTCGCGCCCGCAGCGTCGTGGCCGCCGACGGCGCCCGTTCGCCGATCGCCAAGGCGGAGGTGAAGGGTGGAGGGCGCGTCAAATGCGTCTTCGCCTATCACGAGATCGTGCGCTCCCCCGCGGAGGCGCCGCGCGACGCCTTCGATCCCGCCCGCTGCGATGTGCATTACCGCGGCACCGTCTCGCCCGACTTCTACGGCTGGATCTTCCCGCATGGCGCGACGACCAGCGTGGGCACCGGCAGCGCCCGCAAGGGGTTCGCATTGCGCGACGCGGTCTCGCGTCTTCGGGCCGATGTGGGGCTCACCGATGCCGAGACTCTGCGGCGCGAGGGTGCCCCCATTCCCCTGAAGCCGCTGCGCCTCTGGGACAATGGCCGCGACCTCGTTCTGGCGGGCGACGCCGCCGGCGTGGTGGCGCCGGCTTCGGGCGAGGGGATCTATTACGCCATGCTGGGCGGCCGTCTCGCCGCCGATGCGGTGGCTGATTTTCTGGAGACCGGTCGGCCTCGGGCATTGGCGCAGGCCCGCAAGCGCTTCATGAAGGAGCACGGGCGGGTCTTCTTCATCCTGGGTATCATGCAGGCCGTCTGGTACCGCAGCGACGGGATGCGCGAGCGTTTCGTCAAGCTCTGCCGCGACCCCGACATCCAGCGCCTGACCTGGGACAGCTATATGAACAAGCGCCTGCAGCGCTCAGATCCGCTGGCGCATCTCCGGGTCTTCTTCAAGGATATGGCGCATTTGCTGCGCCTCGCGTCTCCCTGAGCTTGTCGCTTTCAGTGCCTCCCATCGGTCCTGGGTCGCGTCGCCGCGCTCGCGATTGACGAGGGCCGATGAGAAGTCGAGGCGGCCCGCCGGTGTGGTGGGACGCCGCAAGGCGCAACTCGGTCAGTCGACTCCGGATCGTCTCGGCAACCGCCCCGCACCTCTGTGCCGGGGGCGAAAGAGATCGAGGAGCCGACAATGAGCAAAATCTCCACTTTCACCCTGGCGGCTGCGGCCTGTCTGCTGATGACCGGTGGCGCTATGGCGCAGAGCGCCGGCTCGTCCGGCAATGGAGGCACGGCGGGCATGACGGGTGCAGGCGGCGCCGGCCTATCCGGGACCGCGGGGGGCACTGGAGCCGGGACCATGATGCCGAACGGCACGAATGGCATGAATGCGACCGGCGGCATGAGCGGCACGGGAACCGGCATGGGTGGTAACGGCGGCACCAGCATGGGCGGCAGCAATGGCGCGACGGGCATGGGTGGCGCTGGCGGTTCGGGTATGGGCGGCACGGGGGCCGGCGCGGGCGGCACCGCCGGAGGCACCGGCAAGTAGGGATGGCGGGGTGCGCAGGGTCCCGCGTCGCGTCTCCAAGCGACGTGGGTTAGGCGGCTGTAAACCACGGCGTCGAAGAAACGGCGGTTCGACCGACACTCCCGGAAGGGTCAGCCCAGGCGTCAATGCTTCGTCAGCACTGCCGCACCAAGCTCGCGTGTCGCTTCGGAGACAGTCCGATCATGCTGGTGCCCGTAATTGCTTTTCCCGTCTTCGCCGTGCCGGTGGTCACACCGCTTCAGCGGACCGCACGACAGTCCACGGTCGATAAGGACTGCGCGCGGTCCCGCCGAGATCCGGAGGCCCGTTTCGAACTCGCGGATCAGGATGAAGCGCCAAGCGGCCATCCGGAGGCGTCGCGAAGCTCCGTGTCGGTGCTCTCGGCCTTGCTGGATCTTCCGCGCGGTGGCTGAGGATGCGTCTCACGCCCCGGCCGGTGCGGGTGAGGCCGGAGAGCCTGTCCGGCACCGGGCCCGTCTCGTCCCAGAACTCACGGTCTCCGACATCGGCCGGAGCCTCGCCTTCTGGCGCGACCTGATCGGCTTCCGCGTCCTCTATGATCGCCCCGAGGAAGGCTTCGCTTACCTCGATCTCGGCGGCGCCGAGGTGATGCTCGACCAATACAGCCCGGCGACGCGCCACTGGCTCACCCGGCCTTTCGCGCCGCCGCTCGGCAATGGGATCAATCTCCAGATCACGGTCGACGACGTCGCCCCGATTCTGTCCCGGCTCGCGACCATGGACTGGCCGCTGTTCATGCCGGTCGAGGACAAGTGGTATCGCGCCGGCGAGGAAGAGACCGGTCAACGGCAGTTCGGCGGACCCGGACGGCTACCTTTTGCGCTTGGCGCAGAGCCTCGGCTACAGGCCTGCAGCACCGGCACGACTGTCCTGACGCATTTCGGAGGTGAACCGGCTTATTCCGGCTCGCCGTTCTCCATCAGCACGACGGTGTGGCCGTCGGGGTCGTGCAGCACAGCTGCCCTGATGCCTGCGGTGAGGGTAGCGGCACGGGGCAGGCCGTCGCCGGACAGCGAACTCACTTCGATCCACGTTCGCGTCGACCAGAGGTCGTCGGCCCGTGTGTGGGCCGGCATGGGCCGGCGAAGACCGACCTCGTAGGCGAGCAACTCGACGTGCGGCGGTGCTTCGGGCGGGAGAAGAGGCACGACGCGGCAGCGGTCGTTGGCGACATCGTCGAGCCGCTCCTGCTCGGAGCCCTGGTTGTGGGACGGGGCCGCGGCTCGAAACCCCAGAGTCGCGAAGAATGCCGTTGTGTCGTCGGCACTGGAGGCCGACAGCGCCGTGTGGTCGATGCCGAGGAAGGGGCTGTCGATGGTGCCCTCCTGCCAGATCTCAGCCCCGATGCCCTCCGGAAAGGCCAGCAATTCCAGCGGATGGCCGTCGAGATCGCGGAACTTGAAGGCCGTCACGCCGCCGGTGTTGGGCGGCAGGGTCTGCGGCCCGTCACGCGTGATCGGCACGGCGCCGGCCGCGAGGGCGCGGCGGTGCGCCTCCGTCATATCGGAGACTGCGATTGCGACATGTTGGAACCACAGGTCGGTCGAGGTGCTTCCGGCCGGGTAAGGACGTCCGGGAGGATCGAAGCGCAGGAAGCCGACCTCCTGGTCGCCGAGCCGCATCGAGAGTCGCTCGGCGCGTGAGGTTGGAAGGCCAAAAAGCGCCAGTTCGGCGCCGTCGACCGGCAGGATGCCGCCCGGCTTGAAGCCCAGCGCCTCGTAGAACGTCATGGTGGCGGCGAGATCCGAAGCGGTAAGGTCGATGCGCGCCACGCGCCGGGCTTCGATCCTCATGGCCGCTGCACCCCGCGAACGTTGGTGTAGAGGGAATAGAGCGTATGCGACGCGCAAATGAACATCTGTGCCCGGTTGCGGCCCCCGAAGCAGAGGTTCGCTACCGTGTAGGGCAGCTTGATCTTGCCCAGCAACGTGCCTGCGGGCGAGACACAATGAACGCCATCCCCGGCGCCGGTCCAGACGTTGCCCGCTTCGTCGAGCCGGAACCCGTCGCTGAGGCCGGGTGACACCGTGTGGAAGACGCGCCCTTTGGCGAGCCGCGTGCCGTCCTCCGCGACGTCGAAGACGCGGATATGTCGCGCGGAATCCGGGTCGAACTGGGCGCCGGTCTCTGACACGTACAGGAGGCGCTCGTCGGGCGAGAAGGCGAGGCCGTTAGGGCCTTGGAAATCGTCGGCCACGACACTCAGCGTACCGTCGCGGGGGTCGAACCTGTAGAGGCTGGCCGGCAGCAGAGCCTCGCGCTTGCCGCCCTCGTAATCGGTGTTGAGGCCGTAGAGCGGATCGCTGAACCAGATCGTACCGTCGGACTTCACTACGACGTCATTCGGCGAATTCAGCGGCGTTCCGCGATGATTGTCGACCAGCACAGTGATGCGGCCGTCGAGTTCAGTGCGGGTGATCCTTCCATGATGCGAACAGGAGACGAGGCGGCCCTGCCGGTCACGGGTATGGCCGTTCTCGAAATCGCTCGGGTCGCGAAAGACCGAAAGGCCGCCCGAAGAGGTCCAGCGCATCACCCGGTTGGCGGGGAGGTCCGACACCAGCAGGCATTGCAGGTCGGCGAACCACACGGGACCTTCGAGCCACGCGAAGCCGTCGCCCAGCACTTTCAGCTCGGCATTGGGCAGCACTAACGGCTTGAAGCTCGGATCGATGAACTCGTAATCGGGCATGAGGTGACCCTCTAAACAGGCTCGAGTTCGGGCGAACGGCCGGAGAGCACATAGCTGTTGCCGAGGGCCGGCTCGGCGGCCGGTCGATCCGTCGCGCCAAGGCGCTCGCGCAGGTGATCGGCGACCCGCAGCGCATTGGCGATGATGGTCAGTGTGGGGTTCACGGCGCCGATCGACGGAAAGAAGCCAGCATCGGTGCTGTAGAGGTTGTCGAGTTCGTGCGCCTTGCAGTTCACGTCGAGCACCGATGTCCGTGGGTCGGTGCCGAAGCGCAGCGTGCCGGCCTGATGGGCGGTGCCACCGACCGGGATGTCCTTGCCGAGGTAGAGGTTTCGCTCGAGCAGGAAAGGCGCGCAGCCGGCCGCCTTCATGATCGTCTCGAGCTTCTTCCGAAGGCGCTTATGGGCGTCGAGGCTCGTCTCCTTGAGCTCCAGAACGGTCCGGTCGCCGTCGTAGCGGATGCGGTTTTCCGCCTTCGGCAGGTCCTCGCTCGACAGCCAGAAGTCGAGCGAATGGCGGGCCACGAGATCGAAGGGCATCCTGGGCAGGAAGTCGTTGAGCCAGTGGGGCACTTCCTCGCCGCGGACCTGGGCGCCATGCGTGGTGGCGCACATTTGGATCAGGCCCATCGGATAGGGATAGTCTTCGTCTCCGAAGTAGAAGTCGGAACAGGCCAGCGTCTTCTGGAAGACCGTCGTGTTGGGCTGTTTCAGAAAGGCCATCAGCACCGATTGATTGTGCCGCATGTAGTTGCGCCCGACCTGATCGGAGCCGTTGGCGAGGCCGTTCTCATGGCCGGGGCCGTGCGAGCGCAGCATCAGTTGGGCGGAACTCAGGGCGCCGCCCGCCACCACGAAGAGATCGGCCGAGTAGCGCTCGACGACGCCGCCGCGTTCGACGTGGACAAACTGGACGGTTTTGCCGTCAGGCGTCGTCTCGAGCCGCTGGGCATAAGCCTCGGTCAGCAGCGTGACATTGGGGAAACGTGCCAGCGTCGGGTCGATGCAGATCACCTGGGCATCGGCTTTGCCGTTCAGCAGGCAAGGGAATCCATCGAAAGCATCGCAGCGGATGCAGATGCTGGTCGGCTTCGGCTTGCCGTTCGCCTCGTCGAGAAGGATGCCGAGCGGCAGGTGGAAAGGATTGAGGCCCTGTTCGGTCCAACTGTCGCTGAGTCCCTGGATCAGCGGTTCATGAGTGACCGGCGGATAGGGAAACTCCGCTCCGCGGCGGGGCTCGTTGGGGTCCTCGCCGGCCTTGCCGTGAACGTGGAACAGCTTCTCGGCCGCCGTGTAATAGGGCTCGAAGGCGTCGTAGCCGACCGGCCACGCCGGCGAGAGTCCTTCCGGGTGCTGGATCTCCTCAAAATCGCGCTCGCGCAGGCGAAGCAGGGCCGCGCCATAGACCTTGGAATTGCCGCCTACGTAGCGGTGCAGGCCGGGTTTGAAGCTCGACCCGTCCGCGCCGTACCACGTTTCGTCGACCTGGTACTTGCCGTCGACGAAGACGGTCTTCGAATCCCAATTGGCCTGTTCGCGCGGCAGGTAAGGCCCGCGTTCCAGGATCAGGATGCGCTTGCCGGTCGGGGCGAGACTATGGGCCATCGCGCCGCCGCCGGGGCCGCTGCCGATGATGATGACGTCGTAATGGTCCTGCGACACGGAGCGTCCCCTGGCGAAGTGGCGGCATGCGCCGGTCCGCCGGTCAACGGCGGCGGTTGGGTTGAGTTGCAGGCGTGGTTCGCCAAAGCTAAGTCTTTGCCGCCTTGCGGGACGGCGCGACTCGGCGCGATAGTGCAATCCGCTCGGCCCGTGTCGAGGGGAGAACGACGAGGCGATGCCGAAGGACCTGACCGACGAAGAGCGCGTGTCGTTCCAGGCCGAACTCGATCGGTTGCGCGAGGAGCACCGGGACCTCGACGCCGCCATCGAGGCACTGATCGACCTCGGGCGCATCGATCAACTGCAGGTGCAGCGCTTCAAGAAGCGCAAGCTGGCCTTGCGCGATCGCCTGTCTTTCCTCGAAGACCAGATGACTCCCGACATCATCGCTTGACGGGCGATGCGCCACACCAAGCCCCAATGGCGCGGCGCTCCGCCCCGCTGCGGATCGCCTCCGGATCCAGTCCCATGCGCAAGAAAGCCGATCTGCCGACCAAGATCTGCGCCCACTGCGGGCGGCCCTTCACCTGGCGCAAGAAGTGGGAACGGGTGTGGGACGAGGTGAAATATTGCTCCGACCGATGTCGGCGCGAACGCAACAGCCCTGGCAAAGCTGAGGCTTGACCGGAACTATTCCGGCGGACGGCCATTTTCCCGACACGCGGACCCAGGCTGGGGTCGGCTTCAAACGTACGGGGGACTACCATGCCTATCGACGGCGCATCGATCATTACCTGGATCATCGTAGGCGGCATCGCCGGCTGGCTCGCGGGCCTGCTGGTGCAGGGCGGCGGCTTCGGCGTCATCGGTGACATCGTCATCGGCATCGTCGGCGCCATCATCGCCGGCTACCTCTTCCCCGCGATCGGCATCCCGCTCGGTGCCGGCATCGTGGCGGCCATCATCGACGCGCTAATCGGCGCCGTGGTGCTGATCCTCATCATCCGGCTGGTGCGTCGAGCGGCCTGAAGCTCACGTTCCATCGTTGCGGCGGCGCCGGGCACCCTCATGGGGTGTCCGGCGTTGTCGTTTCCGATCCCCGGACTCACGAGGACATCCCATGGTTCTGACCGGCTTCCATCACCTGACCGCCATCACGGCCGACGCCTCCGCCAATCACCGCTTCTATACGCAGGTGCTGGGTATGCGGCTCGTGAAGAAGACCGTGAACCAGGACGACGTCTCGGCCTACCACTTGTTCTACGCCGACGGTCTCGCCTCGCCGGGCAGCGATGTCACCTTCTTCGACTGGCCGATGAGCCGGGAGCGACGCGGTACGGGTTCGGTGGTGCGCACGGGCCTGAGGGTGCCGGGCCGTGACGCGCTCGAGTGGTGGAAAGGCCGGCTTTCGGACGTCGGGCTCGCGCCGGCCGAGGTGGCGGAGCGCGACGGTCGCCTCGTGGTCGATGTCGAGGATCCCGAAGGGCAGCGCCTGTCGTTGATCGGCGATCCGGGGAGTGCCCCGCATCATCCCTGGCTCCGCAGCCCGGTGCCGCGCGACTACCAGATCCTCGGCCTCGGAGCGATCACGCTGAGCGTGGCGCGATTTGAGCCGACCGATCGCGTCCTACGCGAGATCCTGGGTCTGGAGAAGCTTCGCGACTATGCCGACGCCGGCCGTGACGTCCACGTCTATGCCATGAGCGGTGGCGGGGAGACCGCGAAAGAACTGCATCTCAAGGTCGAGCCCGACCTCCCTCCGGCAGGGCAAGGTGCCGGCGGCGTGCATCACGTGGCGCTCCGCACCCCCGACGACGGCACTTACCATGCTTGG
>JAYVMK010000041.1:0-12000 GCA_043758995.1 Lichenibacterium sp.
GTCGCGAGGTCCGAAGCGTCGGCGAAGCCCGTGCCCGCCGGAAGGACCCGTTCCATGCGGGCGAGGAGGCTCACGAGTTCCGGCCAGCGCGCCGGGCGGCGGGCGAGAAAGCGCGGCGATTCCGGCAGGACGGCGAAGAACAGCCCGGACAGGAGGATCGGTAGAGCGCCGCCGATTTGGAACACCGCGCGCCAGCCCAGGGACGGTAGCACCGCACCGGCGAAGAACCCCGCCACCATGCCGCCGAGCGGGACGCAGACGATGGTGGCGGTGACCATTAAGGTGCGGCGCCGGGACGGCGTATATTCGGCCGTCATGGTGGTCGAGGTCGGCAGGGCGCCACCGATCCCGAGCCCGGCGAAGAACCGCAACAGGCCGATGGTCGCCAAGTTCGGCGAGAAGCCGATGAGGGCGGTGGCGATGCCGAAGAGCAGCACCGAGCCCAGGATGGCGGAGCGCCGCCCGAAGCGGTCCCCGATCGCTCCCGCGCAGGCGCTGCCGAGGCTCATGCCGATGAGGCCGGCCGCCACGACGGGCGCGAAGGCGCCGCGGGTGACGACCCACTCCTTGATGAGGACCGGGATGGCGAAGGAGATCAGCTGGCTGTCGAAGCCGTCGAGCAGGACCGCCAGGGCCGCGACGACCACGATGCCCTTCTGCATGGCGGTCCAGGCGCCCGTGTCGAGCAAGGTCCCGATGTCGACCGGGCCGGCGCCAGTGGTGCGAAGAACGCTCATCGCGGGATCTCGCTGTCGGATCGCGGGGGAGAGAGGGGCAGCCCGACATAGTTCTCGGCCAGCACCGTCTGGGCGGCGCGCGAGCCCCGGATATAGTCGAGCTCCGCGATCTGCATCTTGCGGGCGAAGCCATCGGTGCCGGGAAACCGATGCATCAGCCCCGTGAACCACCAGGAGAAGCGCTCGGCCTTCCACACGCGAGCCAGTGCCCGGGCCGAATAGCCGTCGAGACCGAGCGTCGATCCCTCCTCGAAGAAGTCGATCAGCGCTTCGCCCAGCATGGCGATGTCGGAGACGGCGAGGTTCATGCCCTTGGCGCCGGTCGGCGGCACGATATGGGCGGCGTCGCCGGCGAGGAACAGCCGCCCATGGTGCATCGGCTCGCCGACGAAGCTCCGCAGCGGCGCGACCGTCTTTTCGAAGGAGGGACCCCGGGTGACCCTGGCCGCCACCTCGGGGCCGAGGCGCCGACAGAGTTCGTCCCAGAAGCGTTCGTCGGGCCAGTCCTCGACGCGTTCGTCGGCAGCGCATTGCAGGTAGTAGCGGCTCCGTGTCTCCGATCGCATCGAGGCGAGGGCGAAGCCACGCTCGTGCGAGCAATAGATCAGCTCGTGGTCGGCGGGGGGCACGTCGGCCAGGATGCCGAGCCACCCGAAGCCATAGACGCGCTCGTAGGTCTTGAGCACGCCGCCGGGGATCGCCGTCCGGCTGACGCCGTGGAACCCGTCGCAGCCCGCGACGACATCGCAGTCGATGACGTGGGCCTGGCCCGCGTGGTTGTAGTGGATGCGCGGCGTCTCGGTTTCGATGTCGTCGAGGCGGAGGTCGTCGGCGCCGAAGACGACGTCGAGGCCGCGCGTCTCGGCCGCGTCGAACAGGTCTTTCATCACCTCCTGCTGGCCGTAGACCGTGACCGAGGCGCCGGTGAGCGCTGCGAAATCGATACGGAACGTGTCGCCATCGACCGAGAGCTTGGTGCCGCCATGGACCAGCCCCTCGCGGCGCAGACGCCGATCGAGGCCGAGCCGGCTCATCAGTGCCGAGGTCCCCTGCTCCAGCACTCCGGCCCGAACGCGACCCTCCACATAGGCGCGGTCCCGACGCTCCAGGATGACGACGTCGATGCCGTGCTGGCGGAGAAGGTGCCCGAGCAGCATCCCGGCCGGCCCGGCGCCGACGATGCCGACCTGGTGCCTCTCTCGCTGCGGTCTCGCAGGCCCCTGGCTCGTCCCGCTCCGACCTGGATCAGCCATTCGGCGTCGCCTCCCCTGCCCCCACTGGCGAGAGGCTTGCGTGAGAGGTTAGCGCCTCCTCGGAGACGCTGTAAACGAGATCTCGGAATCAGCCGCTCCGGCGCCGTTTCACGGGAAACGCGCCCGTGGCCCGACGGTGCTTCGGCTCTAGCCGGCCTAGATCCAGGCCTGGAGCGCCAGGCCGGCGAAGAGCATGAGGCCGGCATCGCGGTTCGAGCGGAACAGCGTCAGGGCGCGGTGAGTGTCGTCATGCCGAATGCGGGAGACCTGCCAGGCGAGATGAGCGGCAAACCCGGCGAACCCCGCCCAGGCCAGCGGCCCCGCGCCGACACCCTCCAGGGCCGCCCCCACCGCCCCCAGCGAAAGAATGTAAAGTACCGCCACTCCGCCCTTCACATGACGGCCGAACTGAATGGCGGTCGAGCCGATGCCCACCACGTGGTCGTCGGCGACGTCCTGCAAGGCGTAGATCGTGTCGTAGCCCATGGTCCACAGGATGGCACCGGCGTAGAGCGCGAAAGCCGGCCAGGCGAGGGTGCCCGCCGTAGCGGACCAGCCCACGAGCGCACCCCAGGCGAAAGCCAGGCCGAGCACGAGCTGCGGCCAGTTGGTGATGCGCTTCATGAAGGGATAGATGGCGACCGGCAGAAGGGCCGCGATGCCGAGGCCGATCGTCAGGCCGTTGAAGCAGAGCAGAACCGCGAGGCCGACGAGAGCCTGCGCCACCAGGAAGACGAGGGCTTGTCGGGTGCTGATGCGACGGGACGCCAGAGGGCGTCCGCGAGTACGCTCGACGGACCGGTCGAGATCGCGGTCGACGATATCGTTGCCGGTCGAACCGGCACCGCGCATCACGATGGCGCCGACCGTGAACAGCGCGAGATGCAGTAGGTTCGGCCCCGTATGGACGGCATTGGCGACCAAAGCCGTGCCCCACCAGCACGGTGCGAGAAGCAGCTGCCAGCCGATTGGCCGGTCGACACGCGCCAACTGGGCATACGGCCGTATGGCCGCAGGCCAGTGCCGCAGCGCGGCGTCGGGAAGGTCCTGGAGAGGGTCGGGACGTCCGGCGAGATCGGCGCCCGTCACAGCGGACCGGCGGGCAGCTTCAACTGAGGAACCTGAGCGGCCTGCTGCTGCGCCGCGGAGGCCGCCTGCTGGGCCTGCATGGACTGCATCTTCTTAATCTGGGCCACCATGCCGCAAGCCTTGCCGGCAAAGCCGCTGATCTGCGACTGGGCGGCCGCGCTCTGAGCCACGAGATCGTCGGGCAGGCCGCACCAATCCTTGTTCTTGGTCATGTAGGAGACCATCGCGCCCTGGGCGGCGGCCAGCGCCTTCAGCTGCGGGCAGGCCGCGACGGGGTCGATCTTGCCGCCATGGGACTTCTTGTTCTGCTCCAGCACCGCGTTGATGCTGGCCCGCTTGGCCGCCATGGCGCCCATGTCGGAGTTGCAGTCGGCCCGCGCAGCCACGGAGGCAAGCAGCGACGCCGCGACGACGCCGGCCATGATGGCCGGGGAACGAAGCGACAGGAGCTGGCGAGGGATCATGCGGGGTCTCTTCAAAGGACGCGGCATTCCGTCCGGCGGCCGCGGGGCCAGTGTTACCCGATCAACGAGGCCCGCGAAAAGCGGCAGCTTCATGACGCCGGTCGCTTGACACCGGGCTCCGGGACGGCGCAGGGCGAGCCTGCCAGTTTTCGCCGACCAGGAGCACAACGCCTTGGCTCTCTACGACTTTTCCGCGCCCCGCCTCTTCGTCGAAGGTGATCTGGCCGCCCGCGAGACAGTTCCGCTGAGCAAGGACCAATCGCATTATTTGACCCATGTGTTGCGTCTCGGCAACGGAGATCCGGTGCTGGCCTTCAACGGCCGGGATGGCGAATGGCGATGCAGCCTGACGGGGCGAAAGGGAGCGGCGACGCTCGACCCTTTGGAGAACCTGCGCGGACAGCCGGGCCCGAGCCCGCTGCATCTTTGCTTCGCGCCTCTGAAACATGCGCGGCTCGACTACATGGTGCAGAAGGCCGTCGAGATGGGGGCGGGGCTGCTTCAGCCCGTCCTGACCCGGCGCACCCAGGCATCGCGGGTCAACGAGGATCGGATGCGCGCCAATGCCGTCGAGGCGGCGGAGCAATGCGGCATTCTGGCGGTGCCGGAGGTTCGTGCCCCGATGCGCCTGGATGCCCTGCTGGCCGGCTGGGATCCCGACCGGCTGATGGTCATTTGCGACGAAGACGCCGAAGTGGCGGACCCGCTCGTGGCCCTTGCCGCCGCCCCACGCGGCCCGACCGCACTGATCATCGGGCCGGAGGGCGGGTTCGACCCAGCCGAGCGCGCGGCCTTGCTCGCCCTGCCCCGCCATCTTCGCCTGTCGCTCGGCCCTCGCATCCTGCGGGCCGATACGGCGGCCGTCGCCGCATTGGCGCTTGTCGGCACGGTGCTGGGCGACATCGGCGGCGCTCGCTGAGCGGATAATTGCCCGCGAGCGCGTCGATCAGAACAGAACCATGCCGCCCGATACGACGATCAGCGCACCCGACGTATAGCTGCTCTCGTCGGACGCCAGCATGACGTAGGCAGATGCGAGTTCCGCCGGCTGACCGGGGCGGCCAAAGGGCACCTCGGAGCCGAAGCTCTTCACCTTGTCCGACGTCATGCCGGCGGGGATGAAGGGTGTCCAGATCGGTCCCGGCAGCACGCCGTTCACCCGGATGCCCTTTTCGGACAGGAGGGAGGCGAGGCTCAGCACCATGTTGCTCAGCGCGCCCTTGGTGGCGCTGTAGGCGAAGAGCGTCGGGGTCGGATGTTTGGAATTGACCGAGGAGGTCACGATCACGGCGCCGCCCGGCGCCATATGGGCCATCACGGCCTTGGTGAGATAGAAGGTCGCGAAGACGTTGACCCGAAAGTGCTTTTCGAAGATCTCGTCCTCGATATCCTCGAACCCTTGGTTGGGTTGCTGGAAGCCTTCGTTGTTGACCAGGATGTCGACCCGGCCGAACTCGGAGACGGTCTTCGCCACGATCGAGCGCGCATGCGCCGACGACGATAGATCTCCCGGCAGGAGAAGGCATTTGCGGCCGGCCTTCTCGATCCAGGTCTTGACCACCTGGGCGTCCTTCTCCTCGTCGAGGAAGGAGAGCGCGATGTCGGCGCCCTCGCGGGCATAGGCGATCGCCACGGCACGGCCGATGCCGCTGTCGCCACCCGTGACGATCGCCACTTTGCCGGACAGGCGGCCCGAACCTTTGTAGCTTTCCTCGCCGTGATCCGGCTCCGGCGTCATCTTGTCGGTCTTGCCCGGAAAGCTCTGGGGCTGGTCGTTGAAAGGCGGGCGTGGATAGAGGGTCAGTGGATTGGTCGCCATGGCGCAACTCCGGAGGGTTCGCGCCGTCAAGATCGCCAACCATCGCGTGTTCCAAGCGTCAGGCGTGGCCCGCTTCGGACGAGAGACTGCCGGGGTCGATGCCGATCTTGCGCAGAGCCCGATCGTATTTCGTGTCGAGGACCGGGTCGAAGAGCAGCGCCTCATCGGCCGGGCAGCGCAGCCATCCCATATGGCTGATCTCCCGCTCGAGCTGGCCCGCCATCCAGCCCGCGTAGCCCAAGGCCAGCACGGCCCGGTCCGGTCCCGTTCCCTGGGCGATGGCGCGCAGGACATCGACCGTCGCGGTCAGCGAGACGCCGCCGCCGATCGGCATGGTGGAACTGTCGACGTAATAGTCCGACGAATGCAGCACGAATCCGCGGCCGGTATCGACGGGGCCACCCTTCAGCACCGGGACCGAGCCGGCCCGGGGCGGCAGGCGGATGGCGTCCGCCGGCTCGATGACGTCGAGCTGCACGAGAAGCTCGGTGAAGGTCACCTTGCGGGCCGGATGGTTGATGATGATGCCCATGGCGCCATGTTCGGAGTGGGCACAGAGGTAGATGACGGCACGGTTGAACCGGTTATCGCCGATGCTCGGCATGGCGACGAGAAGCTGCCCGTCGAGGAAGGCAGGCGGATCGGCATCGAGTGGGATTTCGATCGTCATAGGCGATCCTATGTCCAGCGTCTTTTGGTCGGCAAGACGGTGCGGCCTCTCGGGCCGAAGGGTCGACGGACCTCATCAAACACCAAAGCTCTGGCGCAAGATACCGCTCCACCCCAATTGACCGACATGTCACACCCCCTCCTGCGCTTCCTACGGGAGCCACACCTATCGGGCGATTGCTTGACGCAGATCGAGCCCCATCGGGACTGTTCGAAGCGGATTTGGCGCATGTCGCGTGAAGCCGTTCGCGGGCCATGGCGCGTCACGCCGCAAGATTCCGCCCGTCGTCGTTCCGCGGTGACACCCTCCCCGATTCGGGGAAGGACTGCGGCTTGGCTCGGCATTCCGTCGCACAAAGCGTGTGACGAGGGGAGCCAGAAGGGAGAGAGGAAGCGTCCGTCATTTCGACCCATACGAGCCCTGCTCCCGGCGGCTCTTCTGGCTGTGGCCGCTGCCCTGCCGATCCAGGCCTCGGCTTCGGACGCATCGCCCTGGACCCCAAGCGCGCAGTCGCAGGCGCGGTTGATCGAAGGGGAGGGGTCGCCGGATGATCTCCTGGTCGGCCTGACCGTCAGGCTCGAGCCGCGGTTCATCACCTATTGGCGCGATCCCGGCGATGCCGGCGTGCCGCCGACCTTCAGCTTCACGGGTTCCACGAACCTGAAGTCCGCCACCGTTCTCTATCCGGTGCCGCTCAAGCTCGACGAGGCGGGGGCGACAGCCTTTGGCTATGCGGGAGAGGTGACCTTCCCCATTCGGGTCGTACCGAACGATCCGGCGCGGCCCGTTGGACTTGCCGTGAGCCTCGGATACGCGGTTTGCCACGACATCTGTCTGCCGGCTCATGCCGATCTCCGGCTCGACCTCGACGGCAGGCCTTCGGCCGAAGCCGCGCGGGTGAACGCCGCCGTGGCGGCGGTTCCGCGGGCTTCGAGCCTGGGGGCTGCCGGGCCTCCGTCGATCCTGGCCATCGCGCCGCAAGGCGACGGCGGGTTCACCGTCACGGCGACCGGCGCCGATGCGACATCCGTGCTCTTCGTCGAAGCTCCGGAAGGCTTCGCCTATGAAGTCGGTGACGGGCAGGCGACCGGTGCCGGCACGATGTTTCCCGTGAAACGCCTGGACCATCCGAAGGGGGTCGAGCAACCGGGAGCGCCGGTCATCCTCACGCTCTCCGCGCCGGCGGGTGCGATCGAAGTCCCGATCCGTCTCGACGGCGCGGCGACCAAGCCTTAAGCCTCGCTCAAGCTCAACGCGGAGTTTTCGAATGGCCATCAAGATCGGCGACCGCCTGCCCCAGGCGGAGTTCTTCGTCGCGACGCCCGACGGGCTCGACACGCGATCGACCGAGGACGTGTTCCAGGGTCGCCGCGTGGTCCTGGTGGGTGTGCCCGGGGCCTTCACACCGACCTGCGACAGCAATCACCTGCCGGGCTACGTGGCCCAGGCCGACGCGATCTTCGCCCGCGGCATCGACGAGATCGCCGTGACGGCCGTCAACGACGCCTTCGTGTTGAAAGCCTGGGCGGCTTCGGCCGATCCCGGAGGGCGTATCAGCTTCCTGGGCGATGGTAACGGCACCTTCGCGCGCGCCCTAGGCCTCGACATGGACGGCTCGGCTCGGGGCTTCGGTCTGCGGTCGCAGCGCTACGCGATGATCGTCGATGATGGGGTCGTGACCTCCCTGTCGATCGAAGAGGTCGCCCGGGACGCGACGAAATCGGGCGCCGACGCTCTTCTGGCGACCCTCGAGGCGATGGACTAGCGGCGGCGGACGATGCCGGATCATCCCTTGAGTTGTGCCGGGGCGCACACGACACTATAAAGCGTGTCGATCTCGAACCTGCTTATCGGTTCCGCGCCCGACGGGGCCTCGTCTGTCGCAGACGGACCGAACCCGTCCTTCAACGAGAGCTTTGACCCCGTGGACGTTTCCGTCTCCCTGCCCGACGCCGGGGCGCCTGTGCCCATGATGACTTCCCCGGCCGGGACACTTGGGGCCGTGCCGGTGAAATCGTCGCTCGCCGGGATGACGCGATCGGAACTCTCCGGCATTCTTCGCGACCTCGGCCTGCCCGACCGCGAGATCAAGATGCGCGTGGCGCAGTTGTGGCATTGGATCTACTTCCAGGGCGTGACCAGCTTCGACGCGATGCTGAACATCGGCAAGCCGTTAAGGGCCTTGCTGGACGAACGCTACACGCTCGACCGTCCCGAAGTCGTGGCCGAGCAGGTCTCCGTGGACGGCACGCGCAAGTGGCTGATCCGCATGCCATCCGCCGGACCGCACGACCGCGGCGCCGAGATCGAATGCGTCTACATCCCCGAATCGGACCGCGGCACACTCTGCGTGTCGAGCCAGGTCGGCTGTACGCTGACCTGCACCTTCTGCCACACCGGCACTCAGAAGCTCGTGCGCAACCTGTCGTCTCGCGAGATCGTGCAGCAGCTGCTCGTCGCGCGCGACCGACTTGGCGACTTTCCAGGCCTGACCCCGCCCACCAACGGGTTGATCCCGTCGGGGGAGGGTGTCCGAGCCGTGTCGAATATGGTCTTCATGGGCATGGGCGAGCCGCTCTACAATCTCGACCATGTCCGCGAGGCCATCGGCGTCCTGTCGGACGGCGATGGACTCTCCTTGTCGCGTCGCCGCATCACGGTCTCGACGTCGGGCGTGGTGCCGCAGATCGAGGCGCTCGGCCGCGACGTCGGGACCATGTTGGCGATCTCGCTCCATGCCGTGCGCGACGAGTTGCGCGACGAACTCGTGCCGCTGAACAAGAAATATCCGATCAGGGATCTGCTCGAAGCCTGCCGCACCTATCCGGGCGCCTCCAATGCGCGGCGGATCACCTTTGAATACGTGATGTTGAAAGGGGTGAACGACTCGGCCCGCGATGCGCGGGACCTCGTCCGCCTGCTGAAGGGAATTCCGGCCAAGATCAACCTGATCCCCTTCAACCCCTGGCCCGGTACCCGCTACGAGTGCTCGGACTGGAGCACCATCGAGGCTTTCTCGGACATCGTGTTCAAGGCGGGCTATGCGAGCCCCGTACGAACGCCGCGGGGTCGCGATATCCTGGCGGCTTGTGGTCAACTGAAAAGCGAGACCGAGAAGCTGCGGGCGCGCGCTCGCCTCATGCTGGACGCCGAAGCGTCGGACCCGGTGGCGTGACCCGATCCTCTGTGCCGAGTTTCAGAGACTGCGCGGCTTTTGTGCCTTTTCCACTTTTAGCAGGTGAAAGGGCTTGGCGACGCAGTCGGGATCCGATAAGGTCTCACCAGAAATCGGGATTGAACCCCCGCGCGGATGCCGCTCAGCCCACATCCTGCCTGTTTCGCCCCTCGTTTCAGCTTTGATCCCCTATGGTGATCGGCCGAATATGAAACGGGCTTCGGTGGCGAGGGCCGCCATTGGCAGACTCCGCAACGGTATCTCTCATGTTTCCACCTCGACTTCATCGTCCCCGGGCGCACAGTCGAAGACGGAATGGACCGGGCTGTAAAGCACCATAGTAACGGCGCCGCTTGTGAAGGCCATGCAGACTATGATCTGCGCGCGGCCACGGGCCTGAAGTCACCCAAGGACGATCGATGAGACCAGGTCAGAATAAGCGTATGCGCGGTCGCCCGAACAACAATAGCAACAACAGTGGCGGCGGTAATCGCAAGGGTCCTAACCCTCTCACCCGTTCCTATGAGTCCAACGGACCCGACGTGAAGATCCGCGGTAATGCGCATCACGTAGCCGAGAAATACCTGCAATTGGCACGCGACGCGCAATCGTCCGGAGACCCGGTCGCGGCCGAAAGCTATCTCCAACATGCCGAGCATTACTTTCGCCTGATCGCCAGCGCGCAGGCGGCTCAGGCCGGCTTCAGTCGCCAGCCCGATGCCGTCGACACCGAGGGCGAGGACGAGGATGAGAGCGGCCTGCCGGATCGCTTCGCCTCGCCTCAGCCCGTCACACCCTTCGTCCCCCAGACTCAGCCTCCCGCCTATCAGGCAGAGCGGCAGCCATATGTGACTGGCGAGCGCCCGGCCTACGGTGATCGCCAGAACAACGGTGGCGAGCGCCCCGCTTACGGTGACCGCCAGAACAATGGTGGTGAGCGCCCCGCCTATAATGATCGGCAGAGCAACGGCGAGCGGCCTTCCTACGGCGACCGCAACAATTACCAGCAGCGTCCGGATCGGAACGGCATCAATCGCCGACCTTACCGGGACAACGTCGCGGGCGGCGAGGTGCGGTCCGACGACCGGAATGGTGAGCGGCCGATTCAGGATCGTCCCAGCCAGGACCGCAATGGGCAGGATCGGCCCTTCCAGGACCGCAACGGACAGGAGCGTCCGTTCCAGGATCGCAACGGGCAGGAGCGCCAAAGCCGTCGCGAGCGCTTTTCGCAGGATCGGCAGGACCGAAACGGTCAGGACCGCCAACAGGGGGACCGTTATCGCGAGCCTCAGACCGCCGACCAGCCCCGCGATCCCTACGTCGGAGAGCAGCCGCGCTTCGGACAGCAGGCCGATCGCCAGCCCGACTATGCGCCACAGGCGGTGGCCGAGCAGGCGACGCCGTCCAGCTACGAGCCTCACGCAGACGTGACGCCCCAGCCGGTGATGCGGGCCGAACCGGCACCACGTCGCGAGCCGCGGCCCGAGCGCGAGCCACGTCCTGATCGCCAGGATCGTACTGTCGCGCCGTCCACTGCGGATGAAGCGCCGGGCCTGCCCTCCTTCATCACGACCCCGACCCGCATCGCGTCCGTCGAGCCTGTCTCGTCCGCGCCTCCGGCAGGTCTGACCGCCACGACGGACTTCCCGGGCGAGGGCGCCGAGGATGCGCCGAAGTTCCCTCGCCGCCGTCGGCGCACGACCCGTGCGGCTACCGCGGAGGGTGCCGAGCCTACCGGAGAGCCCACCGACCGCCCCGTCGTCTCGGACGATTGATCAAACGGGCCGCCGGTCATCCGGCGGCTCGGCCTTGCTTATTTGTATAACCGGCCTGTCCTCCAGGCTGGTGAGCCCACCGGGCTCGACCCACCCTCCCCATCATCTCAGCCGAACACAGCGGTCTCTCGCCCTCGATGGGTGGATCCCTGCGGCACGCCCCCGAGGACGCGCTCCCCATGCCGGAGATCAAACTCCAGGATCTCAAATCCAAGACGCCTACCGATCTTCTGGCCTTCGCCGAAGAGCATGACGTCGAGAATGCCTCGCTGCTGCGCAAGCAGGAGCTTCTCTTCGCCATCCTGAAGGAACTCGCCGCCAAGGAGATCGAGATCATCGGGCAGGGGGTCGTCGAGGTGCTTCAGGATGGCTTCGGCTATCTGCGCTCGCCAGACGCCAACTATCTCGCGGGTCCGGACGACATCTACATTTCTCCCTCGCAGATCCGCCGCTTCGGCCTCCGGACCGGCGATACGGTCGAAGGCCAGATCCGTGGGCCCAAGGATGGCGAGCGCTATTTCGGCCTGGTCAAGGTCTCGACGATCAATTTCGAGGATCCCGAGAAGGTCCGCCACAAGGTCAACTTCGACAATCTTACACCGCTCTATCCCGACGAGCGTCTCAAGCTCGAGATCGAGGACAGTTCCCGCAAGGACATGTCGAGCCGCGTCATCGACGTCGTGGCGCCGATCGGCAAGGGCCAGCGCGCCCTGATCGTGGCCCCGCCGCGGACCGGCAAGACCGTGCTGCTGCAGAACATCGCGAACTCCATCACCGCCAACCACCCCGAGGTGTTCCTCATCGTGCTGCTCATCGACGAGCGGCCCGAGGAAGTGACGGACATGGAGCGCAGCGTGAAGGGCGAGGTGGTCTCCAGCACTTTCGACGAGCCCGCCACCCGCCACGTCCAGGTGGCCGAAATGGTCATCGAGAAGGCCAAGCGGCTGGTGGAGCACAAGAAGGACGTGGTCATCCTGCTGGATTCCATCACCCGGCTGGCGCGGGCCTACAACACCGT
>JAYVMK010000042.1:0-4396 GCA_043758995.1 Lichenibacterium sp.
CCAGGATCTCGCCGCAGCGCAGCGGCAGCGTCACGGGCCGATCGGGATAGGCCGGCGTGCAGATGCCGACGAGGTCGAGCGCCGAGACGCCCGGCGGGCGCGCCGGTGGGGTGTAGAGGCTCTTCAGATCCCGGCCGATCATCAGCCGGATCATGGTGTCGTGCTGGATTTCGCCGCGCGCCAATGTCCCCACCATGGCGCCGTCGCGCAGCACGACGACCCGGTCGGCGCAGGCCTCGACCTCGCTCAGGCGATGCGAGATGAACACGATGGCGACGCCGTCGCGCTTGAGTTCGGCCACGACGGCGAGGAGCCGGTTGGTCTCCGTCAGGGTGAGACTCGATGTCGGCTCGTCCATGATGATGAGCTTGGCGTCGAGCGACAGCGCCTTGACGATTTCCAGCATCTGGCACTGGGCGATCGACAGGGCCGAGACGGGCGTATCGGCGGCGAAGTCGCAGCCGAGGCGCTGGAGCAGCGGCGTCACCTTGGCCCGTAATGCCGAACGGTCGATCAACCGCAGCGGCCCGGCGCGGGTCGGTTCGCGGCCGATGAAGACATTGGCGGCGGCGTCGAGATTGTCGAAGAGGTTGAGCTCCTGGTGCACGAAGGCGATGCCGGCCCCGAGAGACTGCGTCACGGTGAGGGATTCGTGCTCGGTGCCGCGGATCGCGATAGAGCCCGCCGACGGCGCTACGACACCCCCGAGGATCTTCATCAACGTCGACTTGCCGGCGCCGTTTTCACCGATCAGCCCCAGGACTTCGCCCGGGGCGACCGAGAGGCTGACGTCTTTCAGGGCGCGGACGCCGGGATAGGTCTTATCGATATGACGGAGTTTGAGCAGCGGTTCTGTCATCGGGCGCCTTAAGTCGTGGATCGAAAGGCTCGCGACCCTGCTGGCAGGGTCGCTTCTTTGATTTGGCAGGCCGGCGACGGCCGACCTGCGTGGCCTTCGCGGCGGTCTCGGGCGGCCCTCCGAAACAGCCTCAGGCCCAAGGTGACGCCGACCTCGCCGTCATTGCGAGGAGCGCAGCGACGAAGCGACCCGGGCCCCGCTTCGGGAGCAGCCGGCGCATGACGGCTCTCGCCGGGTGTCTCGGTTGCGTCGCTCCGCTCGCAATGACGAGCGAAGCGATAGGCGGCCTGTTACTTGCCGGTGCGCTGCTTCAACTCGGCCGCGAAGGCGTCGACATTGCCCTTCTCGATGATCTTGGTCGGGATGATCATGAGACCATTGGCCGGCAGCCCGGACTTGTCGCCCTCGATGGCCTTGGCCATCAGCTTCATGCCCTGGTAGGCCCATTCATAAGGCTGCTGCACCACGGTGCCCGAGATCGTGCCTTCCTTGACGCCGCCCAGCGTCACGGGATCTTCGTCGAAGCCGATGATGGTGATCTGCCCGAGTTTCCCGGCTTCCTTGACGGCCTGGTAGATCTGCGGCGTGTTATAGGAATAGATGCCCACCATGCAGTTGATGTCGGGCCGTGCCGTCAGCGTGTCCTCGACGTTGCGCTTGGCGCGGGCCATGTCGATGTCGTCGGCGCGGATGTCGACGAGTTCGACCTTCGAGCCCTTGATGGTGTCGCGGATGCCGTCGGCGCGCTCGCGGGCATTGTCGGCGCCGGGCAGGCCCACGAAGCCCATGCACTTGCCGCCGTTGGGCATCGCCTTGGTCATCAGCGACCCGGCCTGCTTGCCGGCGTCGATGTTGCTCGAGCCCACATAGGCGAGGCGCTTCGTCTTCGGGGCGTCGCTGTCGGTGGTGAAAAGCGTGACGGCGCCGCCGATCTTGTCGAGCTCGTCAGTCTGCGTCTTGGGATCGACGGCACTGACCATGATGCCGGCGGCGCCCGAGGCCACCAGATCGTCCATCAGCCGATTCTGAATGGCAGCCGACGACTGTTCCGGATACTTGATCTGCAGCTTGTACTTCGGAAGTTCCGCCTGGGCCTTCTTCAGGCCGGCATCGGCAGACTTCCAGAAGTCGGATGCACCATTGACGACGAAATATAGAGATTTGGTGTCGGCGGCGTGGGCCGTCCCACACAACAGGGTGGCGGCGACGCCGGCGATGATCGCGCTTCGCATTGGTTTCCTCCAGATCGCTCGGCCGATTCTATGTCGGCGTGCTTCACGGTAGCATAGGTGCCGTGAAGTGCTAGAGGGTAATGTCGGACATTTGCGGCGACCGTGAAGCCCGCCATTGCCGTCCGCGATCAGCCGGGAAACAGTCGGCCTTCGATCGCGTCCCAATCCTTCTCGACGTAGAGGGCACCGGCTTCGGCGAGGGCCGCCGCATGATGGGGCTCGATGTGGCTGCCGCCCGTATAGCCGATGACCTTCATCCCGGCCGCGAGAGCGCCGGCGACGCCGAAGCGCGAATCCTCGATAACGACGCAATGCGCGGGATCGACGCCCATGCTGGCGGCGGCGAAGAGGAACAGATCCGGCTCCGGCTTGCCCCGCGCCACCTGGCTCGACGAGAAGATGTTCTCGCCGAAGAAGGCCAGGAGGCCCGTCAGGCGCAGCGAATTGCGGATCCGGTCCGGACCCGAGGAGGAGGCGACGCAGCGCGGCGCGTCCGGGTGGCGGCGGAGGAAGTCGGCCAGTCCTGGCGTGGGCTTCAGTTCCGCCTCGAACCGATCGCGGATCGCCGGCCAGACCCGGGCCGACACCTCCAGCGGGATATCGTGGCCGGTCTCTTCCGAGACCTTGAGCATGATGTCCGCCTGTTTCATGCCGAAGTAGCGCGCGATCATGGCGTAATCGGCGGGAATGCCGGCCTCGTTCAGCACCGACACTACGCCGCCGATCGACAGGACCTCGCTGTCGACGAGAACGCCGTCGCAGTCGAACACGATCAGGTCAGGATGCATTCCGGGTCCTCGTCGGTTGGGAGTCGTGCGGAGCGCGCCGCAGCGCAGGGCCGGGGCATCGGCCTTCTTCGCGCGGCCTCCTCTTCGCAGGTTCGGGCACGGGGCGAAACCCACTCGGGGGCGGCCTGTTGCCTCGCGTCCATTGGCCGTCTAAGCCACGGCGGAACCGTCGACCCCGACCGATGAGAGTGTCTTCCATGCAGGCCCGAGTCTCCGTCACGCTCAAATCCGGCGTCCTCGACCCCCAGGGCAAGGCGATTGAAGGCGCGCTCCACTCGCTCGGGCACGGCGGGGTCGCCAGCGTGCGCCAGGGCAAGATCTTCGATGTGGTGCTCGACGGGGCGGACCGGGCCGGGGCCGAGGCCGAGCTGCGCCGCATCTGCGAGGCACTGCTCGCCAATACGGTGATCGAGGATTACGCCATCGCCTTCACGGCCGACGGGGCATCGGCGTGAAGGCGGCGGTCGTCGTCTTCCCCGGCGTCAACCGCGACCGCGACGTCGCCCGTGCGCTGAAGCGCGCCTCGGGGGTCGAACCGGCACTGGTGTGGCATACCGAAACGAGCCTGCCCGCCGGCACCGATCTCGCGGTGCTGCCCGGCGGCTTCTCCTATGGAGACTATCTGCGCTGCGGCGCCATCGCGGCACGGTCGCCCGTGATGGATGCCGTGCGGGCCCATGCGGCGCGCGGTGGCAAGGTCCTGGCCATCTGCAATGGCTTTCAGGTGGCCTGCGAGGCGGGCCTGCTGCCCGGCGTGCTGATGCGCAATGCCGATCTCCACTTCGTCTGCCGCATGCAGCACCTGCGCGTCGAACGCACCGATACGCCCTTCACCAGCGCCTATGCCAAGGGCCAGGTGATCTCCGTGCCGGTGGCGCATGGCGAAGGCAATTACGCCGCCGACGATGCCACCATCGATCGGCTCGAGGGTGAGGGCCGCGTCGCCTTCCGCTATTGCGGCGCCGAAGGCGATCCCGGCCATGCGACGAGCCCCAACGGATCGCGCAACCACATCGCCGGCATCTATTCGGAACACCTCAATGTCTTGGGCATGATGCCCCATCCGGAAAACGCCATCGAGGCGCTGGCCGGCGGCGAAGACGGCAAGGGCCTGTTCGACAGCCTGGTCGGCTGAGTCGGAACGTCGATGGAACGGCATTGGATCTCCGTTCCACCAGTGCACCTTCGACAGGGAAGCTCAGCTGCGCATTGGCGGTTTCAGCACGGCGGAATATCCAAATAGACCCGGGTTCGCCTATCGGATTCCTGATCTGTGTCCGCAGAAGTTGTCAGGGCTTGCGGCACTTATAAAGCCTTTAACCTGCCCAGAGTCGGGTCGATCCGCATCATAAGAACGCCGCCGCCATGGCCGCAGCGTCCGAGCTCCCGTTTGTTGGACCGAGCGGCCTTCATCGGACCGCTCGACCTCGCTGAACCTTCAAGGATTGAGCCGAGGTAGTAGTAAACGCCGGGCTAACCTCTGCTCTTAAGGTTGCTTCAATTCCCACGCGCTAGAG
>JAYVMK010000043.1:0-3912 GCA_043758995.1 Lichenibacterium sp.
GCGGCGGCGCGCTTGGCCCGATCGCCGGGAGGCGCGGGCGGGACAGGATCGAGCTCGGCCGAGACAGGCGCAGCGACCGGCGCGGCGGCCACAACCGGAACCACGGCCAGCACCGGGCGTCGCCCCGGCAGCAGGCGCAGGAGGCGGCTCCGCGTCGTCGGCCGGTCGAGATCGAGCCAGCGCTCGATCGTGATCTGCAGCAGGCTGACGGCGCCGGTCAGCACCAGATACATCAGGCCCGAGGCGAAGAAGATCGAGAAGAAGTCGAAGGTCGAGGAGGCGAGCTGCGTCGAGCGCAAGGTCAGTTCCTCGACCGCGATGACGGAGGCCAGCGAGGAGTTCTTCAGCGCCGAGACGGTCTCGTTGCCGAGCGCCGGCACCATGGTGCGGATCGCCTGGGGGGCGATGACGCGGCGCATCAGCACGGCCGGCGTCATGCCGAGCGCCTGGCCGGCCGTCACCTGGCCGCGGTCGACGCCGAGCACGCCGGCACGCAGGATCTCGGCGATGAAAGGGCCCTCGTTGAAGGAGAGCGCCAGCGCGGCGGCGCCGACGGCGCTGAGCTTCAGCCCGATCAGAGGCAGCGCGTCATAGGCGAAGACGAGCTGCAGGATGAGCGGCGTGCCGCGAAAGATGATCGTGTAGGCCCGCGCCACGGCGGCGAGCGCCCAGAACCGGCTGAGTTGCATGGCGGCCACGACGAGGCCGACCGCGAGCCCTCCGGCGAGCCCGAGCGCCGTCACCAGCACGGTGAAGCCGATGCCCTGCAACAGGTAGGGCATGCCGAGATAGTGAAGAAAGAGGTCCATGCGACCAAGCCTCATCCCGGCCGCACGTGTGGCGGTCGGTGGTCAAGTTCAGGTGCGGATGTCGGGCAAGCGGCTCGGGTGAGATCAGACTGGAGGTCCCCGGTCGGCCCCCTCCCCGATCGGGCGACAGCATTCACAGATCTCGATATCGTGCGACGCTGGCCGCCTCCCCTCTCCCTCATGGAGAGGGGTAAGGGTCGGTGAAGCTCACCACGGCTTTCTGAACTCCGAAAGCGATCGGCATGCGAGCGCCGTCCACCCTCACCCCGTGTCCCTCTCCACGAGGGAGAAGGGAGACGCCCCAGGCGATGTCCCGAACGGATGTGTGAATGCCATAGCCCATCGGGGGAGGGGGAGCACCCGAAGGGTGGTGGAGGGGGGCGAGGCCGGATGCCTCCGCAGCCCGTGCCTACTTCGCGACGACGAGGCGGGGGGCGTCGAGGGTGCCGGCGCCGAGGGACCATTTCTCGAGGAGCTGGGTCTCGATGCCGGCTTTCTGGATCTCGGTCAGCGCCGCCATCACGGCATCGCGGAACTCGGGCTTGCCCTTCGGCACCGCAATCCCGACCGAATAGGGCAGCGTCACGGCCGTCGCCTTCTCGAGCTTGTCCGGATAGGCCTTGACGGCCTGGTCGACCGTATTGACGTCGTTGATATAGGTGTCGGCCCGGCCGGCCAGGATCGCCTGGATACAGTTGGCGTTGTTGTCGTAGAGCTGGATCGCGGCTTCGGGCTTGCCGGCCGCCTTGCACGCGGGCGCGAGATTCTGGATCAGCGGGATCTCGACATAGCCGGTGTTCTCGGCCGCGGTGGTGCCGCACAGCGTGGGGTCGATGCCGGTGATGCCCTTGGGATTGGCCTTGGCCACCAGAACACCGTCGAACACCTTGGAATAGGTGATGAAATCGGCCGCCTTGGCGCGGTCTTCGGTGGCGTAGATGTCCGAGATGACGATATCGGCCTGTCCGCTCGACAGGGTGGTGAGCAGCGCCGCGAAGGTGACGGGCTTGTAGGTGACCGAGAAACCGAGGCAGTCACCGATCGTCTCGGCCAGGTCGATGTCGAAGCCGACGTATTTCGACGGGTCCTGCGGGTCGAGCGCCTCGTAGCCCGGCGTATGCGGATTGACGGCGTCGACCAGCGTCTTGCCGCCGAATTGCGGATATTTGGTCTTGAGCGCCTTGCAGGCGGCGGGAGCCGGCATCGTGGCGGCCTCGGCGGCAACGGGCGCCGCCACGGTGCCGGCGCAAACCAACATCAGGCTCGACAGCAGGCCCGCGAACCGGGCCGCCGCCGAGGCAACGGATTTCAAGGGAACGGGCGAGGTCGCGAAGCCTTTGACCATGACGAAAACTCTCCTGTGGGCGAAGGAAACGGGACGCAGGGCGACGCGTCGCAGCGACGAACCTTAGAAGACTTGCGGCGGAACGGACTTGCTTCACAGCGCACAATCGTTTGTCGCCGCAAAGATCTTTCCTCCCGATTTCCTGCCTAAAATGCGCTTATCGTGGCCACTTACCATTCATTTTTGAATCACAAGGTCCGCCGAACGTCGAACGAATTGGCATTTTGCTTTACCTGATGCCTCGCTGCACGCCCTGCATGCAGTGATGCTGATATTTTTGGCAGATCTGACAGGCTTGAACTTCTGTCACTTCGGTGCTGGTCTGGTGTTGGACGGACCGGACGAGACGGTTGCCGTCGAGGAGCCAGAATGATGGAAGTGACGCGCCGCAGATTCTTGAGCTCGACCAGCGCCGCCACGGCGGGACTGGTCCTGTCGCCGGCGGTGTTGCGCCATGCGGCCCTCGGCGCCGAGGCGCCCATCCTGGTCGGCAGCCTGCATGACCAATCGGGCGCCCTCGGCACCAGCGGCCAGCCCATGGTGCTCAGCGTCGAACTCGCCGTCGACGAGATCAACGCGGCCGGCGGCCTGCTCGGCCGCCCCTTGAAGATCGTCAGCTACGATCCGCAGTCCAACATCCAGCTCTACTCGCAATACGCCCAGCAGCTTGCGCTGAAGGACAAGGTCGCCGTGGTTCATGGCGGCATCACCTCGGCATCGCGCGAGGCGATCCGCCCGGTCTTCGACCGATTCAAGACGCTCTACTTCTACAATACGCTTTACGAGGGCGGCGTCTGCGACCGCAACGAGTTCTGCCTCGGCACGACACCGGCCCAGACGGTCGAGAAACTCGTGCCCAACGCCATGGGGAAGAGCGGCAAGAAGGCCTACATCATCGCGGCGGACTACAATTACGGCCAGATCACCGCCAAGTGGATGACGAAATACTGCCAGGACAATGGCGGCACGATCCTAGCCACCGAGTTCTTCCCGCTCGACGTCACCAACTTCGGGCCGACCATCTCCAAGATCCAGGCCGCCAAACCCGATCTCATCCTGTCGGCGCTGGTCGGCGGCAACCACACGGCCTTCTATCGGCAATGGACCGCGGCCGGCATGAAGGGGCAGATCCCCATCGCGTCGACGACCTTCGGCCTCGTCAACGAACCCTCGACGCTCGACGCCAAGGAAAGCGAGGGGATCATGGGCGCCTATGGCTATTTCCAGGAACTGACGACGCCGGCCAGCACGAGCTACATCGACAAGCTCCACGCCAAATACGGCCAGGGCATCCCCTATGTCAGCGAACTCGCCTGCGCCACCTACGAGGGTGTCCACATCTGGGCCGAGGGCGTCAAGGCGGCGGGCTCGATCGACCGCATGAAGGTCATCGAGGCGCTCGAGGGCGGCATCGGCTTCGATGGGCCCAGCGGCAAGGTGACGGTCGACAAGCCGACCCACCACGCCATCCGGTCGGCCTATCTCGCCACCGTCCACGACAAGCTCTGGAGCGTGACGGGGAGCTTCCCGGACCAGAAGCCGCTCGATACGGCGGCGGTCTGCGACCTCGTCAATAACCCCAACGACAACCAGCAATATGTCGTGAAGATCTGACCCGCGAGGGGCGTCCCGCGCCCCTCCGCCGCCAGCATCCCGGACAGGGGTTTTCGCCGGAACCGGAGTACGAGCCATGGATCTCGCCGCCATCGTCGGGCTGAACGTGCTCAGCGGCATCGCGTCCCTGGTGCTGGTCAGCCT
>JAYVMK010000044.1:0-5063 GCA_043758995.1 Lichenibacterium sp.
CTCGAAAGGCGGCTGGGCCACGGTGACGCCGTCGATCTCAGTATGCGATGCTGCCTGCAAGTCGCACTATTGCATCACTGCCGGCCACGTTGAATGGATGCCGGCTTTCTCCGACGCGATGGCGGCGTCAGTCATGCGCCACCAGATCGCTCGCCACGCCGTTCACGATGAGAAGAAGCTCTCATGGGCCGCCAGGATCAAGAGAGCGTTCGCGCGAGCCTACGGGCGACTCAAGTCGATACTGGGAATCTGAAGTTGGCAAGCCCTTCGCTTCGGGCCGCTGTGGGAGTGGCTCCGCTGACGTGACCGACCTACCAAAGGAGCAACCCGCAAGCACACTGGCTGAAATTGCAACCGCGCAGTAGGTCCTATTTGCGGCGACAGCCCAATGTCCGAGGACTGCGCGACCAGGACCTGAACCTAGAGCCTGATCCCTTCACACGGAACAGATGTGAAGGGTAAATCAGGCTCTATACTTTTGAATCTAGAGTACGATTCAGACTTTTGACGGTTCCGTCAAAAGTCATCGTGCTCTAGTCGAGGTAATCGCTACGACCGCTTTCTTGAGTTGATGAACGCAGCCTCAACGACGGGCCATGGGGCCTGGAGCAGGGGAGCAGGCGAGCAGGACCGAAGGACGTTGAAGCGATCGAGACTAGTCACCGAGGGTTCGCTCGATCGAGTCTTCCGGGATCTCCTGCCGCAGCTTCGGGCCCTCGCTAAGTCGCCGACCAAGAGTGGCAACGAAATTATCATATCGTGCCCCAGCCTGCGCTCGTGCGGCCTTGGCGGCGGGCTCCGGCAGCGGCGGAGTCGTGGTCAGCCAGAAACGGATGAACAGCGCCAGGGTTTCGACACCGATCCCGACATCGCGCTCAAGCCGCGCCAGGCGGCGATCCTGCTGGTCGAGCCGCTTGGCGATCGCTGCCTCCTTCCGCTCGTCCGCATCGGGCGACAGGAACGACGCGATGGCGGCCTCAGCGATCAGCGACATCGACTGCTCCCGGCGCGCGGCATAGGCTGACAAGGCCAGCATGACGTCCGGGTCCAGATAGACGGAGAGCTGAGCTTTTTTCTTCTGTATGGCCATGCGCGCCTCACATGCCGAGATCATCGCCCGGATCGAGCGAGACCTGCTGGGCGAGACCCTGCATGATATCGTTCATGCGGCCGATCCGAGGCGCTTCCTCCTCCATGTCGTCGACCTGGTCGAGCGCGAACTCATTCTCGATAGGCGCTTGCTTCTCGACGGTTCCTTGACTGAGCTCCGGCTGCTTCCTGCGATCGGCGTTCTTCGGATCCTCGTCTTCGGCATCATCGCCGTCAGCAGCCGCTGGCGCGGGGGGACGCGGCGGCAGCGGACGCGAACTCCAATCGTCGGGGCGTCCTTCTTTTGGCCGCACTGGCACGGGCGGCGATACGATGCGCTCCTCGAAGCGTGCATCCTCATAGTAGCGCGCCTTCTTCGCCCGGATCGGGTGCAGCCCGGAGACCATGACGATCTCGTCGGTGGGCGGGAGCTGCATGACTTCCCCCGGCGTCAGCAGCGGGCGCGCGGTCTCCGAGCGCGAAACCATGAGATGGCCGAGCCAGGGCGACAGCCGGCTGCCGGCATAGTTCTTCATCGCCTTCATCTCGGTCGCCGTACCGAGCGCGTCGCTAACCCGCTTGGCGGTCCGCTCGTCATTGGTCGCGAAGCTGACGCGGACATGGCAGTTGTCGAGGATCGAGTTGTTGGGGCCGTAGGCCTTCTCGATCTGGTTCAACGACTGCGCGATCAGGAAGCTCTTGATGCCGTAGCCGGCCATGAAGGCCAGCGCGGACTCGAAGAAGTCGAGGCGACCGAGCGCCGGAAACTCATCGAGCATCAGGAGAAGCCGACGGCGTCCCGCCTTGGCCTGCAGGTCCTCGGTCAGTCGACGGCCGACCTGATTGAGGATCAGGCGGATCAGCGGCTTGGTCCGGTTGATGTCGGACGGCGGCACGACGAGGTAGAGCGTCGTCGGGCGTTCGCCGGCAACGATTTCGCCGATGCGCCAGTCGCAGCGCCGCGTCACCTCGGCGACGACAGGATCGCGGTAGAGGCCGAGGAAAGACATGGCTGTGCTTAGGACGCCGGAGCGTTCGTTGCCGGATTTGTTCAGCAGTTCGCGTGCGGCGGAGGCGACGACGGGATGGACGCCGGCCTCGCCGAGATGTGGTGTCCGCATCATGGCGGAGAGCGTTGATTCGATCGGCCGCTTCGGGTCGGACAGGAACGATGCGACGCCGGCGAGCGTCTTATCCGCCTCGGCGTAGAGGACGTGAAGGATCGCGCCGACCAGCAGCGCGTGGCTGGTCTTCTCCCAGTGGTTCCGCTTCTCGAGGCTGCCTTCGGGGTCGACCAATATGTCGGCGATGTTCTGGACGTCACGCACCTCCCACTCGCCGCGGCGGACCTCTAGCAGCGGATTGTAGGCCGACGACTTCGGGTTGGTCGGATCGAAGAGAAGCACCCGGCCGTGCTGGGCGCGGAAGCCGGCGGTGAGCTGCCAGTTTTCGCCCTTGATGTCGTGGACGATGGCCGAACCCGGCCAGGTCAGTAGCGAGGGGATGACGAGGCCCACGCCCTTACCGCTGCGGGTCGGCGCGAAGCACAACACATGCTCCGGCCCGTCATGGCGGAGATAGCTGCGCTGGTGACGGCCCAGTACCACGCCGTCGGGACCGAGCAGGCCGGCTTCCTGGATCTCTTTCGGCTGCGCCCAACGCGCGGAGCCGTAGGTCTCGATGTTCTTGGCTTCGCGGGCGCGCCAGACCGACATGCCGATGGCCACCGCCGCGGCAATGAGACCACCGGATGAGGCGATGTAGGCGCCCTCGATGAAGATCGACGGCGCATAGGCGTCATAGGCATACCACCACCAGAGGAACGCTGGCGGGAGATAGAACGGGAAGTGCAGAACCTCGAACCAGGGCCGCCCAAGCTCGGGCTGGAAGCCGAGCCGCCAGGCGGTCCATTCGGTCGCGGTCCACATGGCGATCAGGACGATCGCGAAGACCGTGATCACTTGGCCCCAGAGTATCTTGGTAGCGGACATATCGGCTGTCCTTTCGTGATGGGAAGGGTCGCTCACAGGCCAAGCCCCCGGTTGCGGCCGAAGCCCCAGTCGACCCCCCCGTCGTTGCGGGCCACGCCGGAGACGTGTCGGCCGAGCTGCTTTTCGAGCGAGGGCGTCCAGGGCACGAGCTGGAAGCCGAGGCCGTCGTCGATCATCGCGAAGCGGCCGGAGGCGAGCGCGAAGCGCTGGCGATAGGCGCCGGCGACATACTCACCAGACGCTGCCTGATTGAACGGTTGCCCGGTCTCCGCCGCGAGCTGCTCGCCCAGGGCCTCGACCTCGCGCCGCCGGAGCGTCCCGATCAGACCTTGGGAGAACACGATGCCGCGCGCCTGGCGTTCGGCGAGGCCCTGCTCGATGAGCTGCTCGGCCCGCCGCAGCATGGCGTCGCGGACCTCCGCGCCGAAGCCGGCCTGGCCGAGCGCCACGGGGTCGCGCGCGACAGCCTGCCGATCGAGCCAAGTCGCGCCGCTGGCCGCCACCTGGTTCTCGATGGAGAGATCGGATCGCACGGCGAGCGCGACGCGACGACGCCCGTGCGCGTCGTCGAACGTGCGCAGCTCGACGATCGAACCGGCAGCGCTGTCGCCGGCGGCATCGAGATCGGGGAATTTGATATGATGGGTGCGGCCGTCAACGCCGTCCACGACGGCATAGGCCGTACCTTTCAGTTCGTCGTCGAGTCCGCGATCGACGAGCCGGCCGATCACCGGGACTTCGAGGCTCTCGCCGGCGAGAACGTAGCTCGCGGTTGCGCGCTCGATGCCGCGTTCGGCCAGGCCGCGGTGGATGCGCTTGATGATGTCGCCGCGCTCGCCGAGTTCGCGTAGCCTAGTCTCGGCGGACTCATCCATGGTCCACTGGCCAGGCCCGATCTGGCTGGCGAGACCGAGGCTCTCCAAATGCCGGAGCCGTCCAATCTTGAGGCTATGGAACTCGTCGGGTTGCTGACCCGCGACGGTGGCCAGGTCGATGACGCCGTGCCGATCAGCATCGCGACCCAATTGCCGATCGAGCTGGGTCCAGCGTTCGGCGTCAACTTGGCGCTCAAGCGCACGGCGGATGTCGAGATCGCTGCGCAGCCCCAGCTCATGGGTGACCAAGTCCTGGGCGCGGGCGCGCATGCCCTCCTTGATGTAGTCCCGGGAGATCACGAGGTCCTGGCCGTCTTCAGCCACGCCGCGCACGATGATGTGGGCGTGCGGATGCTGGGTGTTCCAGTGATCGACGGCGACCCAATCGAGCTTGGTGCCGAGATCCTTTTCCATCTGGCCGACCAACTCACGGGCAAAGCCCTTGAGGTCGGCCATCTCTGGCGCGTCCTCGGGCGAGACGATGAAACGGAAATGGTGGCGGTCGTTCTCGCACCGCTCGGCAAAGGCCTTGGGATCGGCGTCGTCGGTGTCCGGGCCGAACAGCCGGGCCTTCTCCCCGTCCCGGGTAACGCCCTCGCGCCGGAGGTAGCCGAGATGGGCTCCGAGCGGCGCCGAGCGCGCCGAATGCCGAACCACGCGCGTCTTGACCGTCACTAGTCGGGACCGGCCCGTCAGCAACCGGTTCGCCCGCACGCTGGCGACGCGGCCGCGGCCGAAGGCCGAGCGGCTCCCTGATCTGAGCAGGCCCTGCCGCGAGATGCCGCCGCCGGCGCGCTGGGCGGCGGCGAGCGCCTGCGCAATGAACGGCTTGGCGCGCTGGCTGCGCGAGGAGCGGATGCGGCCTGGCCGGGGCTGGAAGTCGTTGTCCTCAGCCATGGCCGGCTCCGGCAATGTGCGGAAAAGGCAGCTCCAGCAATGTGTTGAAGGGCGCGCGCACATTGTGCCCGGACGCCGCACATTGCCGGATCAGCGAAAAAACCGAGCAAAAACAACCGACCGACCGAGCCGCACCTTGCGGCCTTTTATCTGGCCCTCGGTCGGTTGTTATCTGCGCTCCTCCTCTGAACGCCCCTCCTTCTTCCCGGGA
>JAYVMK010000045.1:0-5136 GCA_043758995.1 Lichenibacterium sp.
CTCGTGGCCGAGGGCGTGCCGGCCGGGTGGGGTGCCCCGATCTATGCCAAGCTCGATGGAGAGATCGCGGCGGCGTTGATGAGCATCAATGCCGTCAAGGGCGTCGAGATCGGCGACGGGTTCGCGGCCGCCGAACTCTCCGGCGAGGAGAATGCCGACGAGATCCGCCGCGGACCTGACGGACGACCCGTATTCCAGTCGAACCACGCGGGCGGTCTCCTCGGCGGTCTGTCGACCGGCCAACCCATCGTGGCGCGTTTCGCCGTCAAGCCGACGTCCTCGATCCTCGCTTCTCGAGAGACGGTCGATCGGAGTGGAGTCGAGGTCGACATCATCACCAAGGGTCGCCACGATCCCTGCGTGGGGATCCGCGCCGTGCCGGTTGGCGAGGCGATGCTGGCCTGCGTCCTGGCCGATGCCTTCCTGCGCCATCGCGGCCAGATCGGCGAAGAGCACGGCGCTCGGACAGGCGCCCTTTAGCAACGCTCAAGGCCATTGGGGCTTTAGCTGGACTAAAGGCGGATGGAGTCCTATCGTTCTGGCATGAAGCTGGACGCTTGGCTCAGGACCAATGCCGTGACGCGCTCCGCGTTCGCGCGGCGTATCGGCGTCACGCCGGGGGCCGTCACGCAGATGTGCGGGCAGGAGGCCTGGGTGTCTCGCGACACGGCAGAACTGATCCTGCGCGAGACGGCCGGCGGCGTGACCCCCAACGATTTCCTGTCCGGCCTTTTCCCCCTTCCAGCCTCCGATGGAGCCAAGACGATGAGCGATCAGACTGCCGTGATGGAAGCCATCGAGGCGATCACCCGGGGCGAGATCATCGTCGTGACGGATGACGACGATCGCGAGAACGAAGGCGATCTCGTCGTCGCCGCCCAGCATTGCACCACAGAGAAGATGGCCTTCATCATCAGGAACTGCTGCGGCATCGTCTGCACGCCGATGACGAGTGACGAGGCGCGCCGGCTCCATCTCGCCCCCATGGTGGCGGCCAATGATGCGCCGCTGGGAACCGCCTTCACGGTCACGGTGGACGTCAAACATGGCCTGACGACCGGAATCTCGGCCGAGCAGCGCGCCAATACGGTTCGAGCTCTGTCCAACGGCAACATGCAGGCCGGCGACTTCGTGCGGCCGGGCCACGTGTTTCCCCTGATCGCCCGGGACGGCGGCGTTCTGACCCGGTCGGGTCACACCGAGGCCGCCGTCGATCTCTGCCGTCTCGCCGGCCTGCCGCCCGTGGCCGTGATCTGCGAACTCGCCAACGACGACGGCACGGTCATGGTGGGTCGGCAGATCGAGACTTTCGCGGATCGCCATAGCCTGAAGCGAATCTCGGTCGCCGATATCATCGCCTATCGGCAGGCGCGTGAGAAACTCGTCGAGCGCGTCGCCACCTTCCCGGTCAAGACCGCGATCGGCGAACTCATCGGCTACACGTTCACGACACCCTTCGACGAGGTGCAGCATTTCGCTTTCGTGCACGGCCGGATCGGCGATGGCCGCAATGTGCCGGTGAGGTTGCACCGCGCCGATATCGTCAAGGACGTCCTGGGCGACAATACGATCATCAACCGATCACTCGAGCGCTTCGCCGCCGAGGGTCGCGGCGTGTTGGTCTACCTGCGCGACGGCACCGCCGGGGTGCCCCTGTCGTCAATGGCTGTGGAGGGGAACGAATCGAAGCGCGTCAGCCAGTGGCGCGAGATCGGCGTCGGGGCTCAGATCCTGCGCGACCTCGGGATCGTGTCGATCAAGCTTCTGGCGTCGAGCGAGCGGACCTATGTCGGGCTTTCGGGTTTCGGCATCGAGATCGTCTCGACCGAGGCGCTGGCTGGCTGAGACGGTTCATGCACGACAACCGGGGGGCCGTGACGGCCTCACCCGGCTCATGTAGGCGTCCTTGACGACGCAGTGCGGTCCGCACTGTCGAAGGCGAGCGACGTGGCCGTGGCCTGAAGCGTTGTGGTGGCGCCGGCCTGAGCACTCTCCGACGAGGCCTGAGCGGCGCGAAGCCGTTGATAAGCGGCCTGGACGAGGTCGGGGCCGTAGATCCGCTCGAGCCGGCGGACGGCGAAATGGCCTTCCGCCAGCTTCTGATAATGGTCCATGAAGGCGGCATTGATGCCGGCCCCCGTGATCGCACCGATGATCGGCACTGCCTGCGCCAGGACCTTCTGGCCCACCACGACGCCGAAACGCGACGCGATCTGGCCCAGGAGCCGCGACAGGACCGGAGCGGCCTCGTCGGTGATGCCGCGGGCGACGATGTGTCGGGTCGCCTCAGTGACGGATTTGGCCAGAAGAGCCCGCACGGCGAAATAGCTGCTCTCGCCCGAGACCACGTCGCTGCCGGTGCCAAGGGCGAAGACTTCGAGGCAGCTCAGCATTGCCTCGGGGTCGTCGAGGTCCTCGCCGGCCTGCCGGGCGATATCGGCCACCGAGCGCAGGATCAGCGTCGTCGAGAGCGGCAGTTCGACGGGCAGGGTGGCGAGGCCGAAAGCGCCGCCGATGGCCCCCGTCGCCGCCACGGCGGCGAGGTGCATCCGCTTCTTCGGGGCCTGCGTCTGCGGAGAGAGCGACCGCACGGCGCCCCGCAGCGCAAAGCGGAGGGCTGTCGCGGCGGCCTTGTTGGCAGTTTCCGCCACGCGCGCCGGCAACAGTTCGCCGGCAAAACCGAGCTGCCGTCCGACCAGGCCCGAGATCTGGGATGCAAAGCTCGAGCCCTCCAAGGCGCGAACGGCCTCGGCCAGAGCCGCCTCGTCTTCGGACGACAAGCCGGGGGGACGCGATCCCTCCCGGTCGAGCGGGGTCGCACCGCGGGGGACGAGAGACTGCGCCGACCCGGCCTGCGGCTCCGAGGGATCGATCATGGGTCAGGGGCTCCGGCTTTACTGGCGGGGCAGGGTGCCCCAGCGATGAGAAGACGCGCGAGGCGCCTCACCAGTTCGGTGCCGACGCGCCGCAGTCTGAGCTTGTCGTTCCGAGACCGCTGGTGCAGCCTGTTTCCAGCGTCGGGGTCGGTGACCCCGGCTTGTCCGCTCCGGCGGGCGAAAGCAGCATGGTAGGGACAGACAAGATGCGGATCGCAGTGCTTCTCTCCGTCCTGGCGGTCGCCGCGTCTGCGGGCGTCACCTCGGCGGCCGAGTCGGTCATGGTCCAGTGCGGCCGGGAGTATCAGGCGGCTCGCACGGCCGGGACGCTGAACGGCGCCGACTGGAACCATTTCAGGGCCGATTGCGCGACGCGGCTCAAAGCCGAAGGCGCCAAGACCACGGCTGCGGCAACGCCGCCTGCGGCAGCTCCGGCCGCGTCGGCGCCGGCCCCCACTGTGGCGCCCTCGACGGCAGCACCTCCGGCCGTTTCAGGCGGCATGGCGGCGATGCACGTCCGGCAACAGCAATGCGGGGCCGAATGGCGCGCCCAGAAAGCGGCGCTGGTTGTCCAGACACCCGGACTTACATGGCCGCGGTACTGGAGCCAGTGCAACGCGCGTCTCAAGGCAGCGAATTAGGGTGCGAGATCAGACGCCGTAGGCTGCCGCCGCCACCACGGCACCGAACACGCCGAGAACCATCGACGCATACCAGGGCCAGCGGCGTCCCTTCATGATGATGGAGAGCGTCGCGACCGCGATCCCGACATGCAGCATCGTCACGCCCACAGTGAGGACGTGGTGGCGCTTCTCGTGATGTTCGCCGGCCTCGAGCAGGGCGTCGCTCTCGTGCCCGAACTCTTCGGCCTTGGTCTTCGTGGACTCGCTCTCCGTCTCGTAGCCGCGCGCCTTGTCCTCGTAGGCGGCGGCCTGGGCGGGACTGGACAGCTTGGCGATGTCGTACATGTTCCTCTTGATGCTCTGCGCCTGGAAGTAGGACCATTGGTCCGTGGCGCGGTTCTGCAGCAGCACCGATTCGCTCTTCTTGGACAGCGCCGTGCCGCTCTCGATCGTCTCGAGACTGCCGATCGTCGCCGCCACGACCGCCAGGATGGCGATGGTGACCGACACTTTCATCAGCAACGGGTCGCCGCTGTGGGCGGCATGCTCGGCGTGCTCCCTGTTCTCGAGATGCTCGCTGGTGGCGTCTTCCATCCTGGTCCCCCGTGTTTCCGCCCGACGGTCTCATGGACAGCGCGCGTGCCGCTCCCGTATAAGCCTGCGGCATCGTCGCGGCGGCTTTTCTCGTCGTTTGCGCAACGTTCAATCGTTTCCAGGAAGGGCTGGCTTCATGCAAGGCGAGGTTGCGGCGACGGAGCAGGTTTTCTCTGCGCAGAGGCGCGCGATGGTGGACGGACAGATCCGCACCTTCGACGTGACGGACGCGCGCGTCATCCGTGCCTTCGACCTCACACGGCGCGAGCTCTTCGTGCCCGAGGATCTGCGGGCCTTCTGCTATTCCGATGCCTTGCTGACGCTGAAGTCCGGGGAGTCGGGGAAGCCGGTACGGACCCTGATGCAGCCCATGCATCTCGCCCGCCTTCTCCAAGGTTTGGATCCCGCTCCCGACGCTCATGTCCTCGTGGTGGCGGGCGGCACCGGCTATGCCGCCGCCTTGCTCTGCGAGATGGTCGCCAGCGTCGTGACGCTGGAGTCTGATCCGAGCCTCTCGGCCCTGGCCTCCGCCGAACTCGCCAAGACCTTTGCCGGCCGCGCCAAGGCGGTGACGGGGCCTCTCGTCGAGGGCTACGCGACGGACGCGCCCTATGACGCGATCGTGGTCCTCGGCGGCGTCGAGACCCATCTCGACTCGCTCTTCGCCCAGTTGAAGCCGGGCGGCACCCTGGCGGCCGTGGAGACCTCCACGGCGCCGGGCGGACGTCGATCGGGGCGGGTCGTGCTCTATCGCGGCTTCGGAGGCGAAGTCAGCAAGCAGGTCATCTTCGACGCGACCGTTCCGGTGCTCGACGAGTTCAAGGCCGGGACGGGCTTCGTCTTCTGACCCGGCGGGTCTCCCCGCAGCGCCTCTCCATCCTTTGCTAAAGTCGAGCCCCTGCCGACCCCGTCGGCGGGGGCTCGACTGCGTTTGGAGCCGGGTGCCACGAGGAGGCTGTGTCGCATTTTTGCGGCAGACGGCCGAATTGATCGGACACCCCGAACCATGCGGCTCGCTCGCCTGCCGGGACAGGGTATGATGA
>JAYVMK010000046.1:0-4175 GCA_043758995.1 Lichenibacterium sp.
TCCTCGATGGCGTGGTGGAGGCAGTTCATCTTTGTGTCGGCCGTCCAGTAGAAGGTCGGCAGGGCCCGCTCGGCCCCGAGCGCGTTGGATTGCGCGTAATCCGGCATGCGCAGCCAGTAGACGCCGCGGACGAACTCCCGCCAGCCGAGGATCTGCCTGACGAAACCTTCGACGGCGTTGAGCGGGGCCTTCCCTGCTGCGTAGGCGGCGATGACGTGGCTGCAGACCTCGCGCGCGGTGAGCAGCCCGCAGTTCAGGTAGGGCGACAGTGTCGCGTGGTAGAGGAAGGGCTGGTTCGCCACCATGGCGTCCTGGTAGTCGCCGAAGAGCGGTAGGCAGTCGGTGACGAAAGCCTCGAGCGACGCCAGCGCTTCGGCCCGCGTCACCCCCCACCCGAAGCCGTCGAGCGTGCCGAAATGGCAGACGAACCGCTGTTCGACGAGGGCCAGCACGTCCGCGGTGACGGCATCGGGGAGGAAGCGCAGCCGTTCGGGCGGCTTTTGTCCGGCCGGCCAGGGCTTGCGGTTGTCGGCGTCGTAGTTCCAGCGGCCACCCTCGGGCGCGCCGTCCTTCATCAGGAGGCCGGTGCTCTCCCGCATCGATCGGTAGAAGGTCTCCATCCGGTAGGAGCGGCGCCCCTCGGCCCAGCGAGCAAACTCCACCGTGGAGCAGAAGAAGCGGTCGTCCGGGCGCAGGTGGACCGGTACGTTGAGCCGCCGCCGCCAATTCTCGATGGCCTCGGCGACGCGGTGCTCGCCGGGCTCGGTGATGAAGACGGCATCCGGCAGGTGGCGCCGGACGGCGCGCTCGACCTCGCCCGTGAAGGAGCCGGTGTTGTCGGGATCGTCGAGCCGGACGTAATCGACCGCGATTCCTTCGGCCCGCAGCTCTTCCGCGAAATGCCGCATGGCGGAGAGGATGAAGGCGATCTTCTGCTTGTGGTGCGGGACGTAGGTGGTCTCGTCCGCCACCTCGACCATCAGGACCGTATCGGCGGCCTTGTCGAGCCCATTGAGGGTCGGGATGGCGCGGGTGAGCTGGTCGCCGAGGATGAAGCGGAGGGCAGGCATGCGAGACGGTTCCCGGCCGCGGGCCGATGCCCGCACATCCTAGTTACGCAAGCTTCTGCTTAAGAGATTCGTGCACGACGTCGCACCCGGTTACGCCCTGCACTCGTTTGAGCGTCCCGATTCACGCTGGACGACTCGCCGAGCGAGGCCGCGAAGTTTTCTTCGGAGCCAGATAGCTGGCTCGGCATAACCGGGCCGCTCATGCGTCCGTCACCGTCACACGGCGAAACGCCCCCTTCGTGGAAAGGAGGCTGGCGGTAAGGGGCGGACAGGGTACGACCGAGCCGACCGAGCCCGCGTCAGTCGAGCGGCGCGACGGGCACGTCGCCGGGCCGGGCCGGCGTGGCGGCGAGCGCGGGGGTGCCCGTGATGCCGTTGGCGACGGAGCGTACCGGCTTACCGCTGGCATCGTTCCCGCCCGGAATGGCGAGAGGGTCCGTCATGCGGCGCGATGCGGCGGCAGAGGCCGCAGCCGCGGGCGGAGCCGCGACGGAGGCCGGGGCCGGGCTCGGGGCTGCGACGATCGGGGCAGGGGCGGGCGCGACGGCCGGCAGAGTGGCGGTCGTGGGCTCGGGACGGCTCGCCACCACGGCGGGAGCCGGCGCAGGTGCCGGCGCCTTGGCGACCGGTGCGGGCGCCCTCGGGGTCGCGGGGGCCAGCGGCGTCGTTTCGACAGGGCCGGGCTCGCGACCCGTGGTCGGAGCCTCGGGCGTCCGCTCCACGATGCGAGGGCGGGGTTTCACGGTTCGGATTGGTGGCGCGGCACGGCGCGGCACTCCGTCGGGGCCGGGCGCCGGATCGATGGCGTCCGTTCCGGGATCGGCATCGCCGAACCGCGGGACAGGCGGGTCGCGGTCGAGCGGCCGGAGGGCACGACGTCCGGTATCGGGAATATCGGCCGGCGGGATCAGACCGTCGTCGCCGCCGCGGAGCGCGATGCCACGCCCGTCATCGGTGGCGCGCGGCATCGGTCGGCTGCCGTCGTCGACGAGAAAACGCTGCAGGATCTGGGCATCGGCAGCAGCCACGATGAGGCGCTCGCGGCGTCCACGCTGGTCGAGCACGTCGGCGACGAAGACGCTGCCGTTGCGGCGCAGAGGCGCCAAGACGCGGAAGCCGCGATCCGTGATGGCGCGCCGCACCTGCTGCGGAGCGAGCCCGTCCCAGGTGCCGCCGTTGTCCCATCCGCCCCAGCCGCCGAAGAACTGCGCCTGGGCGGCGCCCGGAGCACCGGCGGCCGCGAGGCCGAGAGCCACAACAGCCGCGGCCCGGAGAGCGCGTTTCGCGCGATGACCTGTCATCGTCTCAACTCCCGTTCGACGCCTGATCCCAGCGCCGCATCCTGGGGGCGCATTGCGGCGACCCTGCGACCCTGTTGAGATAGGGTGTCAAACGTGAACCGCACCTGCACGGGCTGCAGTGGCGACGAATTCATCGACGGCGTCGTCGCTGGTGTCGAAGGCGCAGATCAGCCGCAGCATGCGCTCCTCCGGGCCCGGCCCGTCGCCGGCCGACAGCGACCGCGTCGTCCAGGGATAGTAGCGGCCGCCCGCGGCCTTGAGCGCCTCGTCGAGCGCCGCCGGGACGATGGGGAAGACCTCGTTGGCCTGGCTCGGCCAGGGCAGGCGGACGCCGGGCACGGCGGCGAGACCGCGCGACAGGCGCTCCGCCGCCCGGTTGGCGTGGCGGGCGAGGTCGAGCCAATGATCGTCGTCGAGGAAGGCCGCCATCTGGATGCCGAGGAAACGGCCCTTCGACACGGTGTGGCCGGTGCGCTTGCGCCGGAACAGGAAGTCCTCCGCCTTGGCGGGATCGAAGAACACCACCGCCTCGCAGGCGAGGGCGCCGTTCTTGGTGGCGCCGAAGGACAGGATGTCGATGCCGCTCCGCCAGGTGAGGTCGGCCGGGCTGACGCCGAGCGCCGCGACGGCATTGGCGAACCGCGCCCCGTCCATATGGACGGCGAGTCCGGCCTCGTGGGCGATGTCGGAGAGCGCGCGCAGTTCCGCGAGGCTGTAGAGCGTGCCGGCTTCCGTCACCTCGGACAACGACACGGCCGCTGGCTGCAGCTGGCGCACGATGCCGCGCGGAAAGCGGGCCAGGGCGGACCGCAAGCCCTCGGGTGTGACCTTGCCGTACTCGCCCGGAATGCCGACGAGCTTGCCGCCGCCGGTAAAGAACTCGGGTGCGCCGCACTCGTCCTCGATGACATGGGCTTCGAGGTGGCAGAAGATCGCCGTGCCGGGCGGTGCCACGGCGGACAGAGCCAGGGCGTTGCTGCCCGTCCCGGTGGCGACCAGGAAGGACGCGACCTCGCGCTCGAAAGTGGCGGAGAGCCGGGCCTGGGCGTCGGCGGTCCAGGGATCCATGCCGTAGGGCGCCGCGGTGCCGGCGTTGCCATCCACGATGGCCTGCAGGATCTTGGGGCTCGCGCCCGCGATATTGTCGCTCGTGAAGTTCATGAACCCGTGCGTCCTTGTCGAGAAACCGTGTGGGCCGACGAAATCGCGTGTGGCAGAGACCGCCGGTGCTGTCGAACGATGATTGCCGTCACGCGTAGGGAGTCCCGGTCATCGCGGCCTTGAGCCCCACCGTTCCCTTGTCGACCATGTGGAGGAAAGTGGCCCTTGCCGCCTCGGCGTCCTGCCTCTCTCGATAGATCCGGTGCGCCTGGAGGAAGGCTACGGTCCAGATCGCCAGGAGCAGGTTGGCGGCGAGATGGGCGTCGGCATCGGCCGGATCCCGCCCGACGCTGGCCGCCAGGGCCGCCGTCATGTCGTGGGCGAGTTCGTCCCGGATCGCCCGGGCCCGAGCCTTGAGGGTTTCGCTGGCCTCGACCGTTTCGACGAAGCGTCGGCTGCCCTCGTAGAAACGCAGGACGGGAGCCCCGTCATCCACCAAACTTTGCGCCAGTCGGCGCAAGGCCTCGATGGGGGCCACGTGAGGATCCCGCTGCCGCAAAGCGTCGAACAGGATCTCTCGGCCCTCCGCATCGCGATCGAAGAACAGGTCCTCCTTGCGAGGAAAGTGGTTGAACACCGTCATGCGCCCGACGTCGGCGGCTTCCGCGATCTCGTCCACCGTCACGGCATCGAATCCACGCTC
>JAYVMK010000047.1:0-8815 GCA_043758995.1 Lichenibacterium sp.
CATGATGCCGCGCAATGCGCGACCGTCGCCGAGGTGGTGGACGTGCTGCAGATCCCCGCCTTCCTATGCCGGCAGACCGACCTGTTGCTGGCTGCCGCCGCGACCGGGCGCATCGTCAACGTCAAGAAGGGCCAGTTCCTGGCGCCCTGGGACATGGTCAATGTCGTCGACAAGGTGGTCGGCGCCGGCAATGCCAACGTCATGCTGACCGAGAGGGGCGCCTCCTTCGGCTACAACACCCTGGTCTCCGACATGCGGTCCCTGCCGGTCATGGCCGAGACAGGTGCGCCGGTCGTCTTCGACGCGACGCATTCGGTGCAGCAGCCGGGTGGGCATGGCAAGACCTCCGGGGGGCAGCGGGAATTCGTGTCGGTTTTGGCGCGGGCCGCCGTGGCGGTGGGCGTCGCGGCCGTCTTCATCGAGACCCATCAGGCGCCCGAGACGGCCCCATCCGACGGGCCCAACATGGTGCCGCTCGGCGAAATGGAAGCGCTGATCCGCCGGCTGCAAAGCTTCGACCGTCTCGCCAAGCATCGCGACGAACCGGCGCACGCCGCGGGCTGACCGGCGTCACAGCAACTTCACGCGAGTCAGCTACCGGGGACGGCCATGAACGACCCGAATTTCAGCTACGCCGACGACTCGATGCCGCCCGTCAAGCGCGGCCTGATCCGTCTCGTCGAGGCGGCGACGGGCCAGCGCAAGCTGCGACGGCTCTACATGGCCAATCGGCGCAACGGCGTAGCCGGCGAGAGCTTCTTCGCCGCCGCGGTGCGCAGCCTCGCCATCGACGTCCGCTTCGATCAGGCGGCTCTCGAGACCATTCCGGCGACAGGGCCGGTGGTGGTTGTGGCCAACCATCCCTACGGGGTGCTCGACGGCATCGTGATTTCCTGGCTGGTCCAGAAGGTGCGGTCGGACTTCCTGGTGCTCACCAATGCCGTGTTGCTGCGCGCGCCGGAGATCGCAGCCCATGTGCTGCCGATCGATTTCGCCCCGACCGAAGAGGCGATGCGCACCAATATCGAATCCCGCGCCGCGGCCCGCCAGCATCTCGACCGTGGTGGCTGCGTGGTAGTGTTCCCGGCCGGCGGGATCTCGACGGCACCGGATCGGCTCGGCCGCCAACGCGCGACGGACGGCCCGTGGCAGCCGTTCACGGCTCAATTGATTCAGCGCTCGCGCGCTACCGTGGTGCCGATCTGCTTCGAGGGTCAGAACAGCCGCCTGTTCCAGATCGCCAGCCACCTCAGCCCCATCCTGCGGCTATCGCTGATCTTCCACGAGGTCCGCAGCCGCATCGGCACCGCCATGCTGGTGGCGATCGGCCAACCGATTCCCTTCGCGGATCTGCCGCCATCTCCGGACCGTCAGGGTTTGGCGGATCACCTCAAGGCGCTGACTTATGCGCTGGCCCAGTCCTTCCCGCGTCTCTCCCTTTTGCCGCCCGTGGCCGGGACGGAGCGGCACCGCATCAAGGCGCCGCTCGGCGCATTGAAACGCCGCATGACGACCGGCAAGCGCGCCGTCGCCGAGCGCCTGCGCCAGCATCGGCGCCGTCACCCGCATTTCGACTGACGTCGGAGTGCCGGCCGTTCAGCCGCGGCCGCGATAGGTCGGGACGCCCTGATCAGGCAGCCACAATCCCTCCGGCGGAGCGCCGGTCTGCCAGAAGACATCGATCGGAATGCCGCCGCGAGGGTACCAGTAGCCTCCGATACGCAGCCAGCGGGGCTGCAGCAGCCCGACGATATCCTTACCGATCCGGACCGTGCAGTCCTCGTGAAAGGCGCCGTGGTTGCGGAACGAGGTCAGATAGAGCTTCAGCGACTTCGACTCGACGAGCCAATCGTCCGCCACGTAATCGATGACGATGTGCGCGAAGTCGGGCTGCCCCGTCACCGGGCACAGCGAAGTGAATTCCGGGGCCGTGAACCGCGTCAGATAGAGCGTGCCCGCATGCGGATTCGGCACGCGTTCGAGCCCCGCCTCCTCGGGTGAATTCGGCTGAGCGACGGTTTGGCCGAGCAGCGTCGGCCCAGGGGGTGAGGTCAAGACGATCACTCGTGAAAAAGTGGCCTGGAGCGCAGTCGCTCCGGCCTGTCGACCGGACCTAATGCGAGGCGGCGCCGAGTACAAGCGGACCCGACGGGCAGCGGCCATGTCCGGTCCATGAGCTCAGAGGGACGGGAGCCGGCCGCCCGCCAGGAGGATGGCGCCGTCCCGCGCGTCCCCGAGCGGCTGCGATAGGCTCTCGGCAATGCCCTGCGGCAGATAGGGCCCGATGGCGGCCGCACCGCCGCCTACCATGGTGATCCGCTCGGCACCGAGGCGTCGCAAGGCTTCGACGAGTTCCGCCAGCGACGCGGCGGCTTCCGTCACGATCGACAGCGCGACGGCGTCGCCCGCCGCAGCGGCGTCGAAACAGGCCGGCGCCTCCGCGCCGTAATCGGCCGATCGCGCCGTCAATCCCCAACGAACCATTGCGGCGGGATCGTCGCCGAACCGCGCCATGAGGGCGCGGGTAAAGCCCGTGTGCGGTTCCAGCCCGTCATGGGCGCGCAAGGCCCGGCGCCAGGACGCGTGGCCGATGCGGGCTCCGGAGCCGTCGTCGCCGAGGATGAAGCCGCGGCCGCCAATGACGATCTCGCGACCCCCGACGAGCGCCACTCCGGCGCTGCCCGTTCCCGCGATGACGAGCCCCCCATCGGCTCCGCCGTGAGCCCCGAGGCAGGCCGTCACGGCGTCGTTGGAGACGCGCACGGCCGCGAAACCATCGAGAGCCGCAGCGACCTCTGCCGCGATCGCCGGGGACGACACGCCGGCGAGGCCGAGGCCCAGGCTCGTCCGGCTCCTGTCGGCGTCCGACAGTCCGGCATTCGCCAGGGCCCTTGCGATCGTGTCCTTGATAGCCGCCAGCGCGCCGGCTTGGTCGAGATAGACATTGGCGCTGCCGCCCATGGCTTCGGCCAGGAGAGCGCCGGACGCATCCCGCAGACGTGCCCGGCAGGTCGAGCCGCCACCGTCGATTCCCATGAACAGGGCAGGGGGCACCTCATCCGTCACGGACATCGCTTCCTCTCTCCTCACATTGGCAGCCCGGCTGTATCCGCCCGGTGACCGCGAGCCAAGATCTGGCTGCCGTTCGTTATATCGAACAGCGGCGTCGTTCGTTTCACAGAACGAAGCGTGAGCAAAAAGGCTGCGCCGGCGCCCTCTCGCATAGCGTCGCGCTGGTTCAGACGGGGTAAAGGAACAGGCCGATCGTCAGGGCGATGCCTATGGCCACCACGCCGAGGCGCAGGGCCTTTTCGTTCACGCGGCTCAGCATCCAGGCCCCGGCGAGGCCGCCCAGGATGGCGCCGATGCCGAGCACCAGGGCGGCGATCCAGGCGACGAAGGGCGAGAAAGCGAAGATCGCCACCGCGGCGGCATTCATGACGCCGGCCAGCACGTTCTTCGAGGCGCCCGCGTTGCGGGTCGGCAGCCCCGCCATGGTGAGGGCGGCCAGCATGAGGAAGCCGATTCCGCCGCCGAAATAGCCGCCGTAGATCGCGATGAGGAGCTGCGCCAGCATCGCCTGCGGCTTCGACAGGCGGATCGTCGCCTCGGCCGTTCTCTTGCGGCCGAAGGAGCCGTAGGCGAAGACCGCGGTGGCGAAGAGCACCAGCCAGGGGACAAGCCGGGCGAAGAAAGCCGCGGGCGTGACCAGCAACAGGACGCCGCCGAGAGCGCCCCCCACGAGGCTGATGGCGAGCAGGGCCCGAAAGGAGAGAGTCTCGGCGCCTTGCACCAAGCGCCGGCCGGCGAAGCCCGTGGTGAGTTGGCCGGGAAACAGTGCGATCGTCGAGGTGATGTTGGCCGAGCGGGCGTCGAGGCCGCTGAGAATCAGCGCCGGCAGGGTGACGAAGGAGCCGCCGCCCGCCAGTGCATTCTGCACGCCGGCCCAGAGGCCGGCGGCGAAGAGGATCAGAGACCCGGTCGGAGTCACGCCTCGGCCGCGGGCCGCGACGCCGTATCGAGAGCCGAGAGATCTTCCGGACTCAGGGACAGGTCCGCGGCGGCGGCGAGGCTGTGGAACTGCTCGAGCGAGGTCGCGCTGGCGATGGGCGCAACGATCGAGGGCTGCCGCATGAGCCAGGCCAGAGCCACGGCGGCCTGCGACGTGGCGTGCCGCGCCGACACGGCATCGAGCGCCGCGAGGATGCGCAAGCCGCGCGGATTGAGGTGCTTGGCCATGCCCTGGCCGCGCGGGCTCTTGGCGTAATCGGCCTCCGACCGGTATTTGCCGGTGAGGAAGCCCGCCGCCAGCGAGAAGTAGGGGATGACGCCGATCTCCTCCGCAACGCAGAGGTCTTGCACCGCGCCCTCGAAGCCCGCGCGGTCGGAGAGGTTATACTCCGGCTGCAGCGTCTCGTAGCGGGGCAGGCCCTGGGCCTCGCTGGTGTCGAGCGACTGCTTGAGCCGGGCGGCCGAGAAATTCGAGGCTCCGATGATGCGAACCTTGCCGGCTTTGACGAGGCCCGCATAGACCTCGAGCGTCTCCTCGACCGGCGTGTCGGCGTCGTCGGCATGCGACTGGTAGAGATCGACGTAGTCGGTCCGCAGGCGCTTCAGCGAGGCCTCGATCGAGGTCGTGATATGGCTGCGATCGAGCGCCCCCGTCCGGTTCGGCTGCCCCATGCCGACCTTGGTGGCGATGACGACGCGGTCGCGTCCGCCGCGTGACGCGAGCCATTCGCCGATCACGCTCTCGGATTCGCCACCGACATGACCCGGCACCCAGCGCGAATACATGTCCGCCGTATCGATGAAGTCGAACCCGGCTCCCACGAAGGCGTCGAGCAGCGCGAAGGACGTGTCCCGGTCGGCCGTCCAGCCGAAGACGTTGCCGCCGAAACACCAGGGCACGACGGCGATGTCGGACCGTCCCAGTCGTCGCTTGTTCATGTCTAACCCTCATTGTCCGCCGCAGCGCGATCATCAGCCGGCGGCCGTCCTGAACCAGGCCTGCCGCCTGCTGTCCTGTCTATGCGTCTGCGTCAGCCGCCGACCGCATCCTTCACGCATTTCTTCGTGAAGGAGGTCTTGGCGGCGCCCGCCAGCTTCTTCTGCGCCGCGGTCGCGTCGCAGGTCGCGGCGGCGTCTCTCTGGCATTTGCCGAGGAAGCTCGTCTTGGCGGCGCCGGCGAGCTTCTTGTCGGCGGCGTTGGAGGTGCAGGTCGCGTCGGCATGGGCGGCGGACAAGCCAGCCAGCAGGGTTGCGGCGATCAGAACGGCTCTCATCGGATGATACTCATGAAAGGCGCGATCGGGGCCGCACCGACGAATCGCGCGAACGGTGGAGTTCGACGCGGCCAAGAGAAACCTTGCATCAGCCTGCCGAAGCGTCAATCGCGGCCCGGGACCGAGCCGCCGACGTGAGATTTTCGTGAGCGAGCATCAATGCTTCGAGTTCGACGCCGCTGAGCTCTTGCACCCAGACGGACTTGTCGAAGGTTGGCCCGACATTTCGATTTCTAATCGCGCCAGATCGAGTTCAGCTTCCAGCGTGGCGATATACGCTGTGAGAGCGTCACGGGCACGATTGCCGTTCTGTGTGCGCACATTCTCAGCGAACGCGTCGAGCAAGCGCCGCGCTTCCGGGCTGACGGACGAGATCGGATCTCTCACTCGCGTCGTCTCCATCGATGGTCCAAGGCGGTTGAGGGGAGCAGCCTTACGTCAGGCCCGAGTGCAGATGCCGTCGTTGTCTGCGGACAATCGCTCCATGCCGGGCCATTCGCCAGGGAAGCCTCACTGGCGATCGTCAGTATGGGAATGCAAACAGAGCATCAATTGGCGCCGCTGGCGGAAGAGGTGGGATTCGAACCCACGGTAGGCTTGCACCTACGGCGGTTTTCAAGACCGCTGCCTTAAACCACTCGGCCACCCTTCCGGTCGCGGGTACCATTCTACGCGAAACACGGAGCGCTTGCCACCCGGGTTCGAAGGAAACCGGTCGCGCATGAGTTGCTCGCAAGCCGTGACCGTCGCATCACGCCGGCCCTGGACAGGATCTCCGCCCTGGTGTCCACTCTTGGCCAAGGCTCGCAGCAAGCGAACCAAAGGGTGGAGACGTGACGATGAGGATGACGCGGCGCGCGGTCCTGCGCGGGATCGGCTTGTCTGCGGCAGGCGTCGAGGGATCGATGTCCTTGCGGTCGGCCTTCGCGGCGGGTGAGGCGACCGTGCGGGTCGGCATGGTGCTGCCGGTCACCGGACCCGGGGCGGATGCGGGGCGCTTCGCCCTCGGCGGCGCCAAGCTGGCGCTCGATGCGGTCAACAAGGCCGGCGGCGTTCTCGGCAAACCCTTGGAACTCGTCACCGAGGACGACCAGACCACCAATCCCGGCGCCGTTCTGGCCTTCTCCAAACTGGCGTCGCAGCCCGACATCGTGGCCTTCCTGGGGTCGATCCGCTCGACCCAGAATCACGCCATGGCGCCCGACATCCTCAAGACCGCCAAGCCGGTCTGTTTCGGGGGCACCGATCCGACGCTGACGCATCTCGGCAATCCCTGGCTGTTCCGGTTCCGGCCGAACGACACTTACTCGGCGCGCGTCATCGCCGATTACGGCGTCGCGACGCTGGGCAAGAAGAAATGGGCCGTGGTCCACTCGACCGACGCCTTCGGCACGAGCGGCGCGAAGGCGCTGACGGAGGCGCTCGGCAAGGCGGGCGCGACGGTGGCGCTCGACCAGGGCTATTCGAACCAGAGCCAGGATTTCACGCCGGTGGTCCTGGCCATCCGCCAGGCCGGGGTCGAGGTGATCGGCTCCTACTTCACCTTCGAGAACGACCTCGGCATCTTCGCCCGTCAGCTCCGGCAACTCGGCGTCACGGTGCCTTGGGTCGGCTCGCCCTCGATCACCAATGTGACGGCGCTGAAGCTCGCCGGCCCGGCGCTCTACGGCACGTTCGGGGTCGCGGATTACGCCGAGGACGCGAGCGACACGTCGCGGGCCTTCGGCAAGCTCTACCGCGACGCCTACAAGCTCGAGCCCGACAACCAGTCCTCCTGGACCTTCGATGCCGTCACGGTCCTGGCCAAGGCCATCAATGCCGCCGGCAAGACCGATCCCCAGGCGATCCGCGAGGCGCTTCTGGCGGTCAAGGACGTGCCCGGGGCGGAGGGGACCTACACGTTCGACTCTAACGGCGACGGGCTGCACGGCTACAATGTCGTCCGAAACGACAAGGGCAAGATGAGCTTCGACAAGCGCGTCGACTTCAAGGACTGACCTCCTTGGACCTCGTCCCACAGCTTCTCTTCACCGGCATCGGCATCGGGGCCGTCTACGCCCTCGTGGCGCTCGGCTTCGTCCTGATCTTCCGCGCCACCAACGTGGTAAACTTCGCCCAGGGCGAGTTCTCCATGGTGGCGGCCTATCTCATGGTGGTCTTCGCCGTGGATCTCGGCTGGCCCTATTGGCTGTCCTTCTTGGCCGCGCTCGGCGGCATGGCGGTGCTCGGCGCGCTGTTCAACCTCGGCGTCTATTACCCGCTCCGGCACCGCTCCTACCTGCCGGTGATCATCTCGACGATCGGGGCCTCGATCCTGCTCGCCAACACCACGCTGGCGCTCTACGGGCCGCAGCCTCAGGTGCTGCCGGGCTGGTTCGAGACGCAGGGCTTCATGGCGGGCGGTGTCTTCCTCGACAGCCAGTACCTGCTCATCATGGGCGTCACGGCGGCCCTGGTCGCCTTCCAATATTGGTTCTTCGAGCACACGCTGCTCGGCAAGAAGCTGCAGGCGACCTCGCAGGACAAGGAGATGGCCTCGCTGCTCGGCATTCCGGTCGCCGGCATGATCATGCTGACCTTCGTCTATAGCGCGGTCCTCGGCGGCATCGCCGGCATCCTGGTGGCGCCCGTCCTCTTCGTGTCCATCGGCATGGGATCGACCATCGCGCTCAAAGCCTTCGCCGCCACGATCATCGGCGGCTTCGGAGACGTCACCGGGGCCATCGTGGGCGGGCTCGCCCTCGGCATCATCGAGACTTTCGGCGCCGCCTACATCTCGGTCCCCTACAAGGATGCCTTCGGCTTCCTGGTTCTCGTCGCCTTCCTGGTCGTCCGGCCTCAGGGCCTGTTCGGCGAACGCGTGGCGGAGAAAGCCTGATGGTCGCGTCTCGCTCCGCGGTCTCGGCCGGCACGCTGGCCTATGTCGTCCTGGCTCTGGCCGCTGCCGCCCTGGCCGGGGCGCTGCCGCTCAGCGGCTACGTCCTCAACATTCTCATGCAGGCCACCACCTACGCGGTGTCAGTCATCGGTCTGACGATCGTCCTGGGACTGTGCGGCCAGATCAACCTGGCCCAGGCGGCCTTCTTCGGCATCGGCGCCTATGCGGTCGGCCTCGGCACCACGGCCTGGGGGCTCGATTTCTGGGTCTGCCTCGGGCTCGGCCTCGGCGCCACGCTCATCCTCGGCGGCATCCTCGGGGCCTCCACGCTGCGCCTCGGCGGCCATTACCTCGCCATGGTGACGATCAGCTTCCAGCAGATCCTCACGCTGGTGCTGGTCAACTGGATCCCCGTCACGCGCGGCCCGGACGGCGTACCCGGCATCCTCCGGCCATCCTACCTGGCCGACGGGCAGCGCTATCTCGCTCTCTGCGTCCTGATCTTGGCGGCCGTCGCCTATGCGGTCTGGCGCATGCCCGACACGCGGCTTGGCCGCGCCATGCGCGCGGTGCGCGACAACGAACTCGCTGCGGGTGTCTCGGGCGTCGACGTCTACCGCACCAAGATCCTGGCTTTCGCCATCGGCGCGCT
>JAYVMK010000048.1:0-3301 GCA_043758995.1 Lichenibacterium sp.
GGCGATCCCGGCTCCCACCACGGCCACGTGAAGATCCATGATGGTGTCCGCTCGCTCGTCCATCCGAGCGACGAACGATGTGTCCAGTTTACATGACACATCGACGGTGTCAAAAACCCCTATGGATCTTTCAGCTGTGCTGGCGCCCTTGTCGCCCAACCGGGTCCGGCCCGTCGTGAACCGGTGGTGGTCGAGGCTCGGCCAAGTATTCGACGATCTCGGCGACCGCGCGGGGCTCGCCCCAGGGTTGATCGGCTTCGCGGTGCGGTTCCCGCTCACCCGTCCGATCGCACGACGGAGAGCCGGTGCGGTCTTCGATCTCTGCGCCGGCTTCGTCTACTCGCAGGTTTTGACCGCTTGCGTGCGGCTCGACCTCTTCATGCATCTGCGTCGCGGTCCGCGCAGCCTGCCGGATCTCGCGAGAGCACTCGACCTGCCCGAGGACGGCGCGAGGCGTCTGCTCGACGCTGCCACTGCCCTGCGCCTGGCGAAACGCGCCGGACGGGACCGCTACCGCTTGGGCGCGCTCGGCCGGGCCGTGCTGCTCGACCCCGGCATCGGCGCCATGGTGGAGCATCACGGCCTTCTCTACCGCGATCTCGCGGACCCCGTCGCGCTGCTGCGCGGAGACAGGGGCGAGCGGGCGCTGGGCGCCTTCTGGTCCTACAGCGAGCGGGAGCATGCGGAGGGGCAGGGCAGGGACGAAGTGCTCGGCTACACGCGCCTGATGTCGGCCTCCCAGGCCATGGTGTCTCGCGAGGTGGTCAAGGCCTTTGCCTTCGGCCGTCATCGTCGGATGGTGGATGTCGCGGGCGGGGACGGGACCTTTCTCGAAGCTGTCCTGGCGGCGGCCCCGGGGCTCGAGGCGACGCTGTTCGATCTGCCGGCCGTCGCCGCCGAGGCCGAAGCCCGGTTCGCCCGCACCCGCCTTTGGTCGCGCACCCGCGCCGTCGGTGGCGACTTCCGCCACGACCCGCTGCCCGCAGGGGCTGACTTGATCTCCCTGATTCGCGTGCTGCACGACCACGACGATGCGACCGCGATGGCGCTGCTCACGAGCGTCTATCGTGCCCTCGAACCCGGCGGGGTGCTGCTGGTCGCCGAACCCCTCGCCGAGACGGCGGGAGCCGAGCGTGTCGGCGGTGCCTATTTCGGTTTCTACCTCATGGCCATGGGGCAGGGCCGCCCCCGCAGCGCCGCCGAACTCACTGAGATGCTGAGCTCCGCGGGCTTCGTCGACGTCGCGCGCTGCGCGACGGCGCTGCCCATCGTCACCAGCGTCCTCACCGGCCGTAAACCGGAAAACACGACAGAAGTGTAAATCTAACTTGACACTTTCCGACGTCCAACTTCTTATACAGCATCGGCCAAATCGTAAGCCGGTCGGAGGGGGAGGGGCAGATGCGGACGCAGGCGATGCTCCTCGACCGACCCGGCAGCCTGACGATCGGGTCGGTAGCCCTGGTCTCGCCTGTCAGCGGCGACGTGGTGGTCGACATCGACCTCTCGGGCATTTCCACCGGAACCGAGAGGCTGCTCTGGGCGGGCGAGATGCCCCCCTTCCCGGGCCTCGGTTATCCGCTGGTCCCGGGCTACGAGGCCGTCGGCCGGGTCGTCGAATCCCACGGTGACGATGCGCTGCCCATCGGCACCCGCGTCTTCGTCCCGGGCGCCTCATGCTACCGTGACGTGCGTGGGCTTTTCGGTGGGTCGGCGGCGCGCTTGATCGTGCCCTCGCGCCGTGCCGTTCCGATTGCCGCTCTGCCGGCCGATGAAGCGACGCTTCTCGCCCTGGCCGCCACCGCGCAGCATGCCTTAGCCGGCGGAGCCCCGCCGGACCTCATCATCGGCCACGGTGTGCTCGGCCGGCTCCTCGCCCGGCTCAGCATCGCAGCCGGGGCGGCCGCCCCCACGGTCTGGGAGCATGTCGCGTCCCGCCGTGCAGGGGCCCTCGGTTACACGGTGACGGAAGCCGATGCCGACGACCGCCGCGACTACCGCAGCATCTACGACGTCTCGGGCGACGCCGCGCTGATGGATGCCCTGGTCCAGCGCTTGGCGCCGGGCGGAGAGATCGTCCTCGCCGGCTTCTACAAGGCGCCCATCGCTTTCGCCTTTCCGCCCGCCTTCATGCGCGAGGCCCGGTTCCGCATCGCCGCCGAATGGAAGCCCGCCGATATGGCGGCGGTGCTCGACCATCTCGCCGCGGGGCGGCTGACGCTCGGCGGCCTCATCACGCACCGCGAACCGGCCGCACGGGCCGATGCCGCGTGCCGCACGGCCTTCGGCGACGCCGATTGCCTCAAAATGATCCTCGACTGGAGCGACTTGCGATGAACGACCTCAGCCTCGCGTCGCCCGACCGGTTCGCGGACCTTCGCGCCGAAGCCGCAATCGAACCCGACGCGGTCTCGACCGCCGAAGCGAAGAAAGAGACGCAGATCATCGCGATCTACGGCAAAGGCGGCATCGGCAAGAGCTTCACCCTCGCCAACCTGTCCTATTCCATGGCGCAGAACGGCAAGCGCGTGCTGCTGATCGGCTGCGATCCGAAGAGCGACACGACTTCGCTGCTCTTCGGCGGCAAGGCCTGCCCGACCATCATTCAGACCTCGTCGGCCAAGAAGGCGGCGGGCGAAGAGGTCGCCATCGGCGACGTCTGCTTCATCCGCGACGGCGTCTTCGCCATGGAACTCGGCGGCCCGGAGGTCGGTCGCGGTTGCGGCGGACGCGGCATCATCCACGGGTTCGAACTGCTCGAGAAGCTCGGCTTCCACGATTGGGGCTTCGACTACGTCCTGCTCGACTTCCTCGGCGACGTGGTCTGCGGCGGCTTCGGTCTGCCGATCGCCCGCGACATGTGCCAGAAGGTCATCGTGGTCGGGTCGAACGACCTGCAGTCGCTCTACGTCGCCAACAACGTCTGCTCGGCGGTCGACTACTTCCGCAAGATGGGCGGCAACGTCGGTGTCGCCGGCCTCGTCATCAACAAGGACGACGGCACCGGCGAAGCGCAGGCCTTTGCAGACGCGGTCGGTATCCCCGTGCTGGCGGCGATCCCGGCCAACGAGGATATCCGCAAGAAGAGCGCCAATTACGAGATCATCGGCCGCCCCGGCACCCGCTGGTCGCCGCTGTTCGAAGGCCTCGCCGAGGCCGTCGCCTCGGCGCCGCCGGTGCAGCCGACGCCCCTGTCGCAGGACGGGTTGCTCGGCCTCTTCAGCGGGGAGAGCGTCGGTCGCGACGTGCGCCTTCAGCCCGCCACCATGGCCGACATGCGCGGCAAGGCCCATGTCGAGCG
>JAYVMK010000049.1:0-5978 GCA_043758995.1 Lichenibacterium sp.
GATCCTCGATCCTACGGCGGCAGGCCTGCCGGTGGAGGCGGCCGCCGAGAGGTTCGTCGCGGCGCTGGAGGCGATCTGCCGGGATTGCGGCGTACCGGCATCCCTCTCGGCTGTTGGCATCGCGGCAGGCGACCTCGACCGGCTCGCAGCCGATGCGCTGAAACAGACGCGGCTCCTGGTCAACAACCCTCGCGAGATGACGCTGGCGGATGCCCGGGCCATCTATGCGGCGGCGCTGGGCTAACAGCCTCGTAAAAGAGCCCGGCCGGGCCCCGAGGACCTACGGCGGCATCCGGCAATCCTTTACCAATCGTCCCCATCGACTGACTCAGGGCAGGCTCCGAGCCGGCCGTACAACGGCCGTGTCGAAGGACGAGCGAGGGCGTGGGCCAAACTCGCCATGGAACCCTGGAGCCCTCGTCTTTCGACCTTTCAGGCTCGCCTCAAGATGAGAGAGGTGGAAGAAGCGTCTCTCAGCTCGGCCGCTGGTATGGCCCGGCATCACGCCGCGGCGGCGTGTGCCTCAGCGGGATCGAGCCTCAGGCCGGTCTCGGCATCGAAGAGATGGACGGCGTCGGGCCCGATGCGAAGCGGCAGCGGACCTCGGCCGTGGCGCTCGCCTGCTCCGACCTGCACTACGATGTCGCCGCCGCCGAGGTGGCCGCGCAACAGGCGCAACCCGCCAAGATCCTCGACGAAGTCGATCTCGGCCGGGAGGGCTCCGTGGTTCTCGCCGGGCGGCAGCACCACGGCATCTTCTGGTCTGAACCCCAGGGTCACCGGTGTGCCGCGAGTCAGGCCGTGCGGCGGGACCACGAGCGTCAGAGTCCCGACCGCTACCGTGTCGGGACCAGCCGCAGCAGCCTCGAGGAGGTTCATCGGCGGCGAGCCTACGAAACCGGCGACGAAGCGGGAGGCCGGGCGGCGGTAGACCTCCTCGGGCGTACCGACCTGTTCGACGCGGCCTGCGTTCAGGACGACGAGCCGATCGGCGAGAGTCATGGCCTCGACCTGGTCGTGGGTGACGAAGACCGAGGTCACGCCCTGCTTGTCGTGCAGGCGGCGGATCTCGATCCGCATCTGGACGCGCAGCGTGGCGTCGAGGTTCGACAAGGGTTCGTCGAAGAGAAAGACCTTGGGTTCGCGGATGATGGCGCGCCCCATGGCGACGCGCTGCCGCTGACCGCCGGAGAGTTGCGCCGGACGGCGATCGAGCAATCCGTCGAGGCCGGTCGAGCGGCTGACCTCGGCGATGCGGCGCAGCCGCTCGGCCTTGGGCACGCCCGCAACCTTCAGGGCGTAGCCGATGTTCTCCCCGACCGTCATATGCGGGTAGAGGGCGTAGTTCTGGAACACCATGGCGCAGCCGCGTTCCCGCGGCTCGAGCCTGTTCACCACCCGGCCCCCGATGGCGATCTCGCCCGCCGTGATGCTTTCGAGCCCGGCGATCATCCGGAGCAGCGTGGACTTGCCGCAACCGGACGGCCCCAGGATGACCACGAACTCGCCCGACCCGAAGGCGAGATCGATGCCATGCACCGTCTCGGCCTTGCCGTAGGATTTCCGCACGCCGCGGATGGCGATCTCGCTCATCGGGACACTCTCACTTCTCGGAAGCCACGAGGCCGCGGATGAACCAGCGCTGCAGCAGGATCACCACGACGAGCGGGGGCAGCATGACGATCAGGGTCCCCGCCATGGCGGTGTTCCAGACCGGCGACTCGCCGAAAGCCGCACTCGGCACGAGCCGATTGAGCTGCATCGACGCGGTCGCATAGTTCGGGTCGGTGACGACCAGCAGCGGCCAGAGATACTGGTTCCAGGCATAGACGAACATGACAGTCCCGAGCGCCGCCATGTTGGTGACGGAGAGCGGCAGGATCACGTCCTTGAAGAAGCGGAAGCCTCCGGCGCCGTCCATCTTGGCGGCTTCGGTCAGTTCGTCCGGGATCGTCATGAAGAACTGGCGATAGAGGAAGGTGCCGGTCGCCGTTGCGACGAGCGGCAGAACGAGACCCCCATAGGAGTTGAGCAGGTTCCAGCGCGGCAGGGTCAGGCTCACGCCCGCCACGTCGAGCAGCGTCTGCACCGGCTCCAGCGCATTGGCCGCCACCGCATAGGTCGGCACGATGCGGACTTCGAGCGGCAGCATCAAGGTCACGAAGATGACCCAGAAGAACACCATGCGCAGACGATAGTCGAAGTAGACGATCGAATAGGCCGAGATGGCGGAGATCGCCACCTTGCCTGCCGCCACGAGGCCGGCCACGATGATCGAGGTCAGCATGACGTTGCGGAAGTTGCCCTTCTGCCAGGCGACGGCGATGTTCTCCCACAGGTGGGAGCCGGGCAGCAGCGGCATCGGCACATGATTGACGGCCTGCAGATCGTGGCTGGCCGCCACGACCACGATGTAGACCGGCAGCAGCAGGATCACGAGGCCGCCGATCAGCACCGCATGGGTCAGGGCATCGACGAGCGGGGTGCGTTCGATCATGAGGAGCGAACCTCCGCTCTGTAATGGTGCCGCCCTGGACCGCAGGGGCGAGCGACACGGCCCCGGGCCGGCGATGGCGTAAGACGCATCATCGGTAATGCACGCGGCGCTCGACGAAGCGGAACTGCAGGATGGTCAGACCGATGATCATGGCCATCAGCACCATCGACTGCGCGGCGGCGAGCGAATAGTCCTTCGACTCGAAGCCGTCGAGATAGATCTTGTAGACCATCAGCATCGTGGCGCGGGCGGGACCGCCATGTGTGGTGACATCGATGAGGGCGAAGCTGTCGACGAAACTGTCGGTGATGTTGATCATCAGCAGAAAGAACAGCGTCGGCGTCAGATGCGGCACCTGCAGATCGCGCATGCGGCGCAGCACTCCGGCGCCGTCCATGGCGGCAGCCTCGATGGTGGAGCGCGGGATGTTCTGCAGGGCGGCGAGCAGGAAGATGAAGTTGTAGCCGATCATCTTCCAGCTCTGCCCGAGCATCACGAGGACGAAGGCGTCGTTGCCGTCGAGGGCCGGGTTCCAAAGCCCGGGGACGATCTGGTTGATCCCTGCCACGAGCCCGGCATCGGGCGAGAAGATGAAGCGGAACGTCAGGCCGACGGCGGCGGCCGGGATCGCGTAGGGCAGGAAGAAGGTGAAGCGGTAAAGCCGGTGTCCGCGCAAACCGCGATCGGCGAAGAGCGCCAGCACCAGCGCGACCCCGACGGCGAGACCCGTGCAGCCCAGCGCGAAGAGCAGCGAAGCCCGCACCGAGGCCCAATAGTTGGGATCACCGAAGACGGCGCGGAAGTTCTCGAGCCCGACGAACTGGTTGCCGCCGCCGAAGGCCGGCTCAAGCGTCAGCGCCCAATAGAGAGCCTGGCCGGTCGGCCAGTAGAAGAAGACGAAGACCAACAGCAGCTGCGGCGCGATGAAGGCCGAGGCGAGCCAAAGGTTTCGGAAGGTCGCGCGCCGCTGCATCGGTTGGACTTCGACTTCGTTGGGACGCCACCGGCGTTCCGCATTTCAGAGGACCAGAGGCTCAGCCCGGAGGATCACGGCAGCGTCTTGCCGCGCATCGTCTGGGCGTAGCGGCTCAGCACCTCGTTGCCCTGGGTGACGGCATCGTCCATCGCGGTCTGGATGTCCTTCTTGCCCGTGAAGGCGGCTTCGAGCTCGGAGCGCACGATGGTGCGGATGGCGGTGAAGTTGCCGAGCCGGATGCCATGCGTCAGCGGACCGACCGGCGAGGCCGTCAGCGACTCGATCGCCCGCTCGCGGCCGGCATGTTTCGGGTCCTTGTAGAAGCCGTTGTCCTCGACCAGCTTCTCGCCGTTGGTCGTCACCGGGATGTAGCCGGTGTTGTCGACGATATATTCCTCGCCGGTCTTCGGGGCCGTGACGTATTTGACGAAGGCCGCAGCGGCCTCGTATTCGGCCGGGGACTTGCCGGCCATGACCCATAGCGAGGCGCCGCCGATGGTCGAGTTGTGACGCTCGTGCCCCTTGTAGACGGGCAGCATGGCGACGCCGAAGTTGAGGTCGGGCTTGGCGACCGCCTTGATGGCCGAGTAATCGGCGATGGAGTTCAAGTGCGACGCGCAGCCGCCGCTGGCGAAGACATCGCGCTTGTTGGTGCCGCCCGACAGCGTGACGAGCTTGGCCGAGCCGTCGTCGACCCAGCGCTTCACGTCCTTCATGAAGTCGACGAAGATCGTGTGATTGAAGGTCAGCTTGGCGTCGAGGCCCTTGAAGCCATTGTCCTCGGTCGCCACCGGCACGTTGTTGATCGCCGAGAATTGTTCGAGGATCGGCCAGGTGTCGAAATCATGCGCGAAGGGGCAAGCGACGCCGGCCTTCTTCAAAGCCGCCAGATCGTCGCCGAACTCGTCCCAGGTCTTGGGCGCCTCGGTCTTACCGATCTTCTTCCACTCGTCCTTGTTCCAGTACAGGACGGCGGTCGAGGAATTGTAGGGGAACGACCACATGGTGCCCTGCGACGTTCCGTAGAAGTCGCGGATCGCCGGGTAGTAGCTCTTCCAGTCGATGTTGAGCTTGTAGTCCCGGTCGAACTTGTCGGCCGGATAGACGGCGCCCGACAGGAGGAAGTTGACCGTGCCGGCGTCGTAGATCTGCACGATCGTCGGCTGCTGGTGGGAGCGGTAGGCGGCGATCGTATTCTGCTCGGCCTTGTCGTAGCCGCCCTGGGCGACGCAGACGGCTTCGTATTTGTCCTGGCTGTCGTTGAACAGCTTGCACTGGTTCTGCACCACTTCGCCGAGCTGGCCGGTCAGGCCATACCAGAACTCGATCGTCTGCCGGCCCTCGGCCCGGGCGCCGGAGACGCTCAAGGACAGGACGGCTGCTGTTGCGCCGAGCACGCGGAGTGTGGCGGCGGAAGCGAGGAGCGCGCGGCGCATGGGCAATGTCCTGGGTTTCGTCGGGCGGAGGCAGGCTTGCCGTTAGCGGTCTCCCATGACGGTCCGCCGAAGCTCCCGTGACGGTTCCGTGAAACGCCGGGATGCCGGCATGGCCGTCTGGACAGGGGCGGTGCTCTCGACCAAGAGGGAGCCGACGGACGGGCCCGTCGATTCGGGAGCGCCGTTCCGCCATGCCGCCGATCGTCGACCGCGTGCTGCCCAGCCTCGCTCCACTTGATCCCGCCGTCTTCGCAGCGGCGCTGAAGGCCGACCCGACCCCGACCAGCCACGACGCTCTGGTGGCGCGTGTCCCAGGCCTGCAGGCACTAGAGGTCGCGCCATCGCCCGTCCCCGCCGCCGTGCCGGCCGTGCTGCGCATCGCCGCCTGGAACGCCGAACGGCTCAAACATGCCGACGCCTCGGCGACGCTGCTCCGGAGCGCGGGGGCCGATGTAGCGCTTCTGAGCGAGGTCGATCTCGGCATGGCGCGGTCGGGCAACCGCCACACGGCGGCCGATCTCGCGGCGGCCCTCGGCATGGGCTACGTGTATGGGGCGGAATTCGTCGAACTCGGGCTCGGCGACGCCCGCGAGACCCTGTGGCATGCCGGTCAGAGCAATCGCGCGGGCTTTCACGGCAATGCTATCCTGTCGCGCTTCCGTCTGGCCGATGCCTTCCTGGTACGGCTCGACGTAGGCGGCGTTTGGTTCGGCGCGGACGCCTCGGCCGAGCAGCGCCGCCTCGGCGGGCGCATGGCGCTGGCGGCGCGGATCGCCGACGCGCCGAGGCCGCTCTGGGTCGTCGAGGCTCATCTCGAGAGCCGCAGCACGCCGGCGCAGCGCTGCGCCCAGATTCGAATTCTGCTCGGAGCCTTGTCGGAGCGTATCGGCGACTCAGCCTGCGTGATCGGCGGCGACTTCAACACGTTGGCGCTGCCGCGCGGCGAGGCTCTGCCGGAGGAGACGTTGCGCGATCCGTCCCGCGAGGAGCCGCTCTTCGCCGCCGTCACGGAGGCCGGCTTCGCCTGGACCCTCAGCAACACGCCCCATGTCACGAGCCGCACCCGGCC
>JAYVMK010000050.1:0-3354 GCA_043758995.1 Lichenibacterium sp.
ATCCGGCATAGCTTCGGGCGCCAGACGCCGATCCAGCGCTGCCAGATCCATTATGCCGAGTTCCGGATTATGCCGACCAGCGTGGCCAAACCGGCCTGGAAGGCGGTGATCGCTGTGAAGGACGCGGCATAATCCCAATTGTCTGACGGTCGGTGCAGACTCTTCTTTCCTACCAGGAAAGGGGAGCTTTTGATGTCGATCAATCCCATTGGAATTCGGATTTCTGGCCCGCTTGCGGGATTTGCTGAAGGCTATGGGGCGGAGTTGACGCAACTGGGATATGCGCCTGCTTCCGTCCGCCTACAAATGAAGGTTTTGGCCGATCTTAGCGATTGGCTCTTGAGCCACGACATGGCTGCGGCGGATTTGAGACGAAGCGATCTTGATCGTTTCCTGCGTCACCGTCGGGCCGCCGGCCACACCAGATATGTCTCGATCAGGGCGGTGCGCCCCGTCCTTGATTATCTTCAACGGTTTGAGGTCGTCCCGCGACAGGCTTTCGATGTAGTCCTGGGCCCAGTCGACGTAATGCTCGATCGATTCTGGCGTTACCTGACCGTCGAGCGCGCTTTGGCGGCAGTCACGGCGCGCGCCTACCTCGACATGGTGCGCCCGTTCATTCAAGGACGGCTCTCGGCTGACTGTCGCGCGTTGAATCTCGAACGCCTGACCGCAGCCGACATCATCTCCTTCGTGGTGACTCGTTGTCCTCAACAAAGTCGAGGAGCGGCGAAACTGACGGTCACGGCCCTTCGATGCTTTCTCAGGTTTCTGCATCTCGACGCTGTCATTGAAGAGTCCTTGGTCTCTGCCGTGCCATCGGTTGCAGGCCGGCGATTGGTCGGGCTGCCGAAGGGGTTGGCTCCCGACCAGGTTCGACGTCTTTTCGCGTCATGCGACGACACCACGCGGCGCGGCTGCCGGGACATCGCCATTCTGACCATGTTGGTCCGTCTCGGTATGCGGTCGGGCGAAGTAGCCAAGCTCCGGCTGGACGATATCGACTGGCGAGCCGGCGAAATCATCGTTCGCGGTAAGGCGAACTCTATCGAACGCATTCCACTGCCCCCAGACGTCGGCCGCGCCGTGGCCCAATATCTTCAGCGTGGGCGTCCGGTCAGCGCCCAGGGGCGGACAGTAATTGTTAGAATCAAAGCCCCTCATCGCCACCTCAGTTCCTGCGGTGTGAGCAACGTGGTGGCGGATGTTGCCAAGCGGGCCGGTCTCGGGCGAATCCATGCGCACCGGCTGAGGCACACGGCCGCCATGCAGATGTTGCGGGCTGGGGCGTCGTTGCCGGAGATCGGCCAACTCCTGCGTCACCGCCGTGCTTTGACGACGGCGATTTACGCCAAGGTCGACCGCGACACCTTGCGGACGATCGCCCGCCCCTGGCCGGGAGACGCAGCATGAACGTCCTCCGTCAGGCCCTCGCCGATTACCTGGCCGTGCGGCGCGCCCTTGGCTATAGGCTCGCTCGGGCCGAAAAGCTCCTCGCTCAGTTCCTCACCTTTGTCGAGGAACGAGGCGAACAGCATCTCACCATCCAGACTGCCCTGGCTTGGGCGACGGCGCCGGCAGGCGCCGATCCGAGCTGGATGTCTAGGCGTCTCTCCGACGTTCGCCGGTTCGCCATCCATCTGCGCGGGATCGACCCTGCTACCCAGGTGCCGCCGGCGGACATCCTGCCAGGTCGATCACGCCGAGCGACGCCGTACCTATACTCGACGGAAGAGATCTCCACCTTGATGGCGGTGACTGCCACATTGCGCGGGTCGCACAGAAAGGCGACCTATCGGACATTGATCGGCTTGCTGGCGGCAACCGGCATGCGGGTCGGGGAGGCGATCGGCCTCGATCGTGACGACTTCGACGCCATCTGCGGCGTGCTCACGATCCGTAATGGAAAGTTCGGAAAATCTCGCGAGTTGCCACTACATGCGAGTACGATCACCGCCCTTGGCGACTATCTCCGCCGCGTCGATCGTCCTCGCCAGTCGCCGAACGTCCCGGCCTTGTTCCTCTCGCCGTGGGGTGCGAGGCTGCTATATACGAACGTGCAGAACACCTTCCAGCGGCTTGTTCGTCATGCCGGCATCATGCCGCGTTCGGCGGCATGTCGGCCGAGGCTGCATGATCTTCGACACGGCTTTGCAGTCAACACCATCCTCGACGCCTATCGCGACAGCGATGATGCAGGCGCGAGATTGGCAATCCTGTCGACCTATCTTGGCCACATCAACCCGGTTCACACATATTGGTATCTCTCAGCCTCGCCGGAGTTGCTGAAGCTGGCCGGCGATCGGTTGGAGCGTCATCTCGGAGGTGACGCATGACCGCACTGGCCACGACCTTGCAGGCATTCTTCACGGACCGCCTGGCCCGTCAGCGCCAGGTCAGCCCGAATACGCTCGCCGCCTACCGAGACACGATGCGGTTGCTGCTGGTCTTTGCCGCGGACAAGAAGGGCAAAGAACCATCCAAGTTGGATATCGACGATCTCAATGCCCCGCTTATCGGCGCCTTCCTCGACGACCTCGAGCACCAGCGGAGAAATGGCGCGCGCACCCGCAACGCTCGGCTTGCCGCGATCCGCTCGCTGTTCCGATACGCCGCCCTTCGCCATCCCGATCATGCCGCCCTCATCGAGCGCGTCCTCGCAATCCCTCCCAAGCGCTTCGACAGAAGGCTCGTGACCTTCCTGACCGAGCCGGAAATCAGCGCCCTGCTTGCCGCCCCCGATCGGTCGACCTGGACCGGGCGGCGAGACCACACGCTCTTCAGTCTCGCCGCCCAGACGGGCCTGCGGGCATCGGAGCTGATCGGCCTTCGATGTGCCGATGTTCATCTCGCAGCCGGCGCACATGTAAGTTGCCAAGGAAAAGGACGAAAGCAGCGGATCACCCCGCTCACGTCGGGCCTGGTCACCACCCTGCGTGTCTGGCTTGCCGAGCGCGCCGGTCTGCCTGGGGCTCCCCTCTTCGTAACGCGCTCCGGCAACGCGCTCAGTCGCGACGCTCTCGAACATAGGCTCGCCAAATATGTACAGCTGGCCGGCGGAGTCTGTCCGACGCTAATGCAGAAATCGGTGTCCATGCATGTCTTGCGGCATTCAGCGGCAATGCGATTGCTGCACGCCGGCATCGACACTTCAGTGATCGCGCTCTGGCTTGGACACGAGAACGTCGAGACCACCCAAGTCTACTTGCATGCCGATCTGACGATCAAGGAACGTGCCTTGGCCAGAACGACGCCAGCCGAGACTCGGCCCGGCCGATTCCGCCCCACCGACAAACTTCTCGCCTTTCTGGAGGCGCTCTGATTATGCCGCGTCCTTCACAGCGATCACCGCCT
>JAYVMK010000051.1:0-6843 GCA_043758995.1 Lichenibacterium sp.
CAGGCAGCGTTAATCCAGCGCTGCCTGATTTTGAAGTCAGGGTCCTCGCATACATCCGGCAGGTTGCTTGCACTATCCCGCGCAGCTCGAAGCTTGGCCGGGCGCGCCGCTCGGTCCTGGATCCAAGGTCTCACCCACCCGGGGCCGCAGGATCCATCGCTCGTGCGACCGACCGGGCGATGGAGACCAGGGCGGTCACCATGGGCGTCGAGGGATCGCGGCGGGGCGCCACGAGGCCGATGCTATGGGTGAGGTCGGGCGCCGTGATCGGGATGGCCCGCAGCCCTTCCATTGCGCCCAGCGTGTCGACCAGGATTTCGGGCATGATCGACGACCAGCGCAACGTGCGCACGTGGGTCATCAGCACGACCATGGAATTGGACTCGAGGGTCGGTGCCGTCGCGGCGCCGGTCGCGCGGATCTGCTGGTCGATGATGCGCCGGTTCTGCATGTTCGGCGTCAGCAGGCACAGCGGCACGTCGGCGATCTCGGCCCAGGTCACCGAGGCCCGGCCGTCATGGGGGCCGCCGGCCGCGGTGATGAAGCGGTAGCGCTCGCGGTAGAGCGGCACCGAGACCACCCGGCCCAGCGGCTCGTTGTCGAGGTAGGTGATGCCCGCGTCGGCCTCGAGATTCGCGATCTGCGAGAAGATGTCGGCCGAGGTCGCCGACTCGATCGTGAAGCGCACGTCGGGGTGGCGCTCGCGGTAGGGTGTCGTCAGGCGAGCCACCATGGGCAGTGCGGTCGGGATCGCGGCGATGCGCAGATGCCCGGTCAGGCCTCGGTGCAGGCCCGTCACCTCCTCGTGCATCGCCCGGGCGTCGGCCACGATGCGCCGCGCCCAGGCGAGCACCCGTTCGCCCTCCGGCGTGAAGCCCTGAAAGCGCGAGCCGCGGAGCACGAGTTGCACGCCGAAGCGGTTCTCCAACTGCTTCACGGCGGCCGAGAGAGTCTGCTGCGTGACCCCGCAAGCCTCGGCGGCGCGACCGAAATGGCGCTCTCGGGACAGCGCGAGCAGGAAGTCGAGCTTATCAATCAACGCGTCGGTCCGGACGGTGCGGCCCACTCGGGCGACATGAGGGTCGCCCGGGCGGGCCGATGGTGATCAGCGGAACAGGATGAACGCCTTCGACAACGTGATGGCAACGCCCCAGAGGATCGGGATCCCTACGGCCGCCCAGGCCAGGAGCGCGACGCCGCCGAAGCCGCCGCGGCCGATGCCGAACGACCCCGGCGCGCCGGTGACCGCCGCCGGCGTCAGGCCGACGGCGGTGCTGCCGCCCGCGCCCTCGAACCAGCGCGCCGCCACCGGTCGGATCAGCAGATTGCAGAGGAAACCCGCTGCCAGGAACGCCGCCAGGATGTACATCGTGCGGCCGTAAAGGTCGGCGCCCTGGACGCCCGCGGCGGCCTGCATTTCACGGATCTTCGTCACCACGAAGGGACCGACAATGCCGGCGGTCGACCAGGCGGTGAGAAGCCGTCCGTGGATGGCGCCCACGTATTGCGTGCCGAACAGGTCGGCCAGATAGGCCGGGATCGTCGAGAAGCCGCCACCGTACATGGACAGGATCACGCAGAAGATCGCCACGAACGCCGCCTGCGAGCCGATGCCCGCCGCCCAAGGAGCGGCCGCATAGAGCACCAAGCCCAGAAGAAAGAAGGTGGCGTAGGTGAACTTGCGTCCAAGCCTGTCCGACAAGGAGGCCCAGAAGAACCGGCCGAGGATGTTGAACAGCGACAACAGACCGACGAAGCCCGCCGCGATGGCGGCGACCTGCGTCTTCTGCCCGCCGTCCAGAGCGGCGAAGTCAATTCCGGGCCGGCCGATCAGCGTGCCGCCGAAGATCTCCTGCAGCATCGGCGAGGCCAGTGCGAGTACGCCGATGCCGGCCGACACGTTCAGGCACAGCGCCAGCCACAGCAGCCAGAACTGCGGGGTCTTGTGGGCGTTCCTGAGATGGACATGGCCGGCGGCGACCATCGCGTTCCGGGCAGCGGTCGGCGACCAGCCCTCGGGACGCCAGCCGTCCGGGGGAACCCGGTAACCGAAGGCGCCGCAGAGCATCACCAAGGTGTAGAGCGCCCCCATGACGGCGAGCGTTTCCCAGACCCCGGTCGAGGCCGGCGACTTGAAAGTGTCGATCAGAATGTTGGCGAGGGGCGAACCGATCATGGCGCCGCCGCCGAAGCCCATGATGGCCATGCCGGTGGCCATGCCGCGCCTGTCGGGAAACCACTTCACCAGGGTGGAGACGGGGGAAATGTAGCCGAGCCCGAGCCCGATCCCGCCGATGAGACCCATGCCGAGCCAGACGATCCAGAGCTGGTGGACATAGACGCCGAAGGCTCCGATCAGAAAGCCGCCGCCCCAGCACAGGGCTGCGGCGACGCCGGCCTTGCGCGGGCCGGCCCGCTCCAGCCAGCCACCGAAAAGGGCGGCCGAGACGCCGAGCACCACGATACCGATCGAGAAGACCGTGACGAGGTCCCCGACGCGCCAGTCGCAGGTCGTGGTGAACAGCGCCGTCAGGACGCCCATGTCCGGGCAGGTGGCCCCGACCGGCCGGCCGGCGCTCAACGCCCGGGTCAGCGGCAGCCAAAACACCGACAGGCCGTAGGACATGCCGATGCACAAGTGAATCGCCAGCGCCGCCGGCGGGACAAGCCACCGGTTGAAGCCGGCCCCCGCGACCGTGCGCTCCCGCGACAGCCAGCCGTGCGCGCTCTCGGGCGCGACGGCGCCCGCCAATCCCAAACTCATCCGACGTGTTCCTCCCTGTGCGGCCCCGTTGAGCCGGGGCTTTGTCGCGACGGCGGCCCCGATCCGGGCACCGGCATCGTTTTGGTCGTCCGGCACCGACAGCCATAGCCTCGGTGCCGCGCCTGGTCAGCCCGCGTCGCTGGCGCCTTCCCCAAGCTTCTGTGGATCGCGCGTCGCCGGTCGGACCGGGCTTTCGGCCCGGGGCTCGCCGGCCATCGCCCAGCGGACGAGGGCGTCCGCCCTGTCGCCGAAACCGGGCAGCGCGGCCTCGAGCTTGGCGATCATGCGCGGCGTCCAGAACGCGACGATGTGTTTGTGCACACCGGCCACCGCCTGCTCGTCCGGGTAGGACCGGAAGAACGTGGCGATCTGGTTGGCCATGCGCAGAAGGCGGTCGTCCTGAGTGGCTGTACCCATCGGCCTACTCCGCCGCCCCCAGGGTCTGGGCGATGCGGGTCAGCGAAAAATCCTCCTCGTAGAACTTCGCCTGCCACTCCGAGGGACGATTGGTCCGCCGCACCTGCACCGCCGTCACCTTGTATTCGGGGCAATTGGTCGCCCAGTCCGAGTAGTCCGTGGTGATGACGTTGGCGCCGGTCTTGGCATGGTGGAAGGTCGTGTAGACGACGCCGGGCTGCATGCGTTCGGAAATCCTGGCCTTGAGCGCGATATCGCCCGACCGACTTTCCAAGGACACCAGATCGCCGTCGACGATGCCGCGCAGTTCCGCGTCGAACGGGTGGATCTCCAGCACATCCTCTTCGTGCCAGCGCGAATTCTCCGTGCGCCGGGTCTGAGCGCCCACGTTATATTGCGAGAGGATGCGGCCCGTGGTGAGGATCAGCGGGAACTTCGCTCCCGTGCGCTCCTCGGTCGGCACGTATTCGGTGATCATGAACCGACCCTTGCCGCGGACGAAACGGTCCACGTGCATCATCGGGGTGCCGAGTGGCGCCTTGTCGTTGCAGGGCCACTGCACAGAGCCGAGCTCGTCGAGCTTGGCGTAGGACACGCCGGCGAAGCTCGGGGTGAGCCGGGCGATCTCGTCCATGATCTCGGACGGGTCCGCATAGTCCATCGCGTAGCCGAGCGCCTTGGCGAGCAGGACCGTGCCCTCCCAGTCGCCGTAGCCGCCCATCGGCGGCATCACCTTGCGCACGCGGCTGATCCGCCGCTCGGCATTGGTGAAGGTGCCGTCCTTCTCCAGGAACGAGGCGCCCGGCAGGAAGACGTGGGCGTATTTGGCCGTCTCGTTCAGGAAGATGTCCTGAACGACGATACATTCCATGGCCCGCAGCCCGGACGTGACGTGGATCGTGTCGGGGTCGGACTGGGCGATGTCCTCGCCCTGGATGTAGAGCCCCTTGAACGTGCCATCGACGGCCTCGTCCAGCATATTGGTGATGCGCAGGCCGGGCGCGCTGTCGAGCTTGGTGCCCCACAAAGCCTCGAAGCTCTCGCGGGTGGCGTCGTCAGAGACGTGCCGGTAACCGGTCAGTTCGTGCGGGAACGAGCCCATGTCGCACGAGCCCTGCACGTTGTTCTGCCCGCGCAGCGGGTTCACGCCGGCGCCGAGCCTGCCGATATTGCCGGTCGCCATGGCGATGTTGGCCATGCCCATCACCATGGTCGAGCCCTGGCTGTGCTCCGTCACGCCGAGCCCGTAGAAGATCCCGGCCGAGCCGCCGGTGGCGTAGAGGCGGGCCGCGCCGCGCACCATGGCGGGGTCGAGCCCCGTGAAGAGCTCCTGGTTCTCGGGGCTGTGGCGCTCCTCGGCGATGAACCGCGCCCAGGTCTCGAACTCGGGCAGGTCGCAGCGCTCGCGCACATAGGCCTCGTCGATCAGCCCCTCGGTGACGATGACATGCGCCAGGGAGTTGATGAAGGCGACGTTCGAGCCGGGCTTCAGCGGCAGGTGGAAGTCGGCCTCGATATGAGGGGACTTCACGAGGTCGATCTTGCGGGGATCCGCGACGATGAGCCTGGCCCCCTGGCGCAGGCGCTTCTTCATCCGCGAGGCGAAGACCGGATGCCCGTCGGTCGGATTGGCGCCGATCACCAGGATGACGTCGGAATGTTCGACCGACTTGAAGTCCTGCGTGCCGGCCGAAGTGCCCAGCGTCGACATCAGGCCGTAGCCGGTCGGCGAGTGGCAGACCCGCGCGCAGGTATCGACGTTGTTGTTGCCGAAGGCGGCACGCACGAGTTTCTGGACGAGGTAGGCCTCCTCGTTGGTGCAGCGCGAGGATGTGATGCCGCCGATCGAATCCTTGCCATACTGGGCCTGGATCCGTTTGAACTCGCTCGCGGCGCGCCCGACGGCCTCCTCCCATGACACTTCGCGCCAGGGATCTGTGATCGCCTCGCGGATCATCGGCTTGGTGATGCGGTCCTTGTGGGTGGCATAGCCAAAGGCGAAGCGGCCCTTGACGCAGGAATGGCCCTCGTTGGCCTTGCCCCCCTTGTAGGGGACCATGCGGATCACCTTGGTGCCCTGCATCTCGGCCTTGAACGAACAGCCGACGCCGCAATAGGCGCAAGTGGTCACGACGGAATGTTCCGGCTGGCCGAAGTCGTGGATCGACTTCTCCTGCAGGGTCGCGGTCGGACAGGCTTGCACGCAGGCGCCGCAGGAGACGCATTCCGAGGCCATGAAATCAGTGGGACCCGCCGCCACCCGCGAATCGAAGCCGCGGCCCGCGATCGTCAAGGCGAAGGTGCCCTGCACCTCCTCGCAGGCGCGGACGCATCGATTGCAGACGATGCACTTCGACGGGTCATAGGTGAAATAGGGGTTCGACTCGTCCTTCGGCAGGTATTTCTCGGACGTCGGGACGACGTGGTTGTCGCCCTCATATCCGTAGCGAACGTCGCGCAGACCCACCGTGCCGGCCATGTCCTGCAATTCGCAATCGCCATTGGCGGCGCAGGTCAGGCAGGTCAGCGGGTGGTCGGAGATGTAGAGCTCCATCACGCCGCGGCGCAGCTTGGCCAACCGGTCCGTCTGCGTCCGTACCACCATGCCGCTCTCGGCCGGCGTGGTGCAGGAGGCGGGCGTGCCACGTCGGCCGTCGATCTCCACGAGGCACAGGCGGCAGGAGCCGAAGGGCTCCAGCGAATCCGTGGCGCAGAGCTTCGGGATCTGCGTGCCGGCGTTCATCGCCGCCGCCATCACTGAGGTGCCGGCCGGCACCGTCACCGCCATGCCGTCGACCGTCAGCGTGACGGATTCGGCGGAGACACGGATCGGGGTGCCGTAGTCGATCTCTTTGATGAGAGCCACCTGAGCCTCCTCACTCGGCCGCGGCGGGCAGACCGCCAGCGCGCCGAAAATCCTCGGGGAAATGGGTGATGGCGCTCATCACGGGCATCGGCGTCAGGCCGCCCATGGCACAGAGCGAGCCGTCGGTCATGACCTCGCAGAGGTCCGCGATGACTTTGAGGTTCGCCTCCGGCCGATCGCCGGAGATGACCTTGTCCATCGTCTCGACGCCGCGCGTTGCTCCGATGCGACAGGGCGTGCACTTGCCGCAGGACTCGGCGGCGCAGAATTCGAACGCGAAGCGGGCCTGCGCCGCCATGTCGACCGTGTCGTCGAACACCACGACCCCGCCGTGTCCGAGAAGACCCATCCGCGCCGCCATGGCCTCGTAGTCGAGCGGCGTATCGAGGAGGTGGTCGGGGAAGTAGGCGCCCAGAGGCCCGCCCACCTGCACGGCGCGCACCGGCCGCCCGGAGCGGGTGCCGCCGCCGTAGCGCTCGATCACCTCGCGCAAGGTCACGCCGAAGGCGAGCTCGATCAGGCCGCCGTGTTTGACGTTGCCGGCGAGCTGGATCGGCAAGGTGCCGAGCGAGCGGCCTTGGCCATAATCCGCATAGGCCTTGGCGCCGTGGTCCAGGATCCAGGGGACGGCGGTGAAGGTCATGACATTGTTGACGAGCGTCGGCTTGCCGAAGAGGCCCTTGAGCGCCGGAAGCGGAGGCTTGGCCCGCACGATGCCGCGGCGGCCCTCCAGGCTCTCCAACAGAGAGGTTTCCTCGCCGCAGATATAGGCGCCGGCCCCGAGCCGTACCTCGAG